>JAYSKW010000917.1:0-4523 GCA_043726085.1 Limnoglobus sp. | reverse complement strand
GAAGGTTTCGAGGACGTCTTGCAGATCCTGCGTGATGCAGACTTCGTCGTCCAGGAAATCTTTGAGCCAGATGAAGTTGAGCCGTTGGCCCAACGCGACGAGCGGCAGCAGATCGCCGAGCCGAACGCGAACGCTCGGGTCTTGCAGCGGATCGACTTGGTCTCGTTCGTCTGGTGTGCGATACACCCGCAATTGTGTGACCATGATGCAACCTCCTGCGTAAACATAGGGTCGCTCATCCACGACCCGCCCCATGCAACCCGAGCCTTACCCCCGTGCCGGATTGCGATACTTCAGGTTTCGACTTGCGAAGCGGATCGACTTCAGCGCAATTTCACGAACTGAGCGAAGCGCGACCGACACTCGGTAAAATGTGCCGTATTGGAAAGTTTCTTGCACGACCGGCAACCTTGCCCGTTGTAGCGACTGTAACGGCCCGAGGGCGACAATGCGAACGACGTTTGCGGTACTCGGAGCGGGTGGCTGGGGCACCGCCGTTGCGATTCACCTTGCGAAACGCCCCGAACATACGGTGCGACTGTGGGCGCACACGAAGAGTTCCGCCGACGCTTTGCGCGACCATCGCGAGAACGTACGCCAACTACCCGGCGTGACGATCCCCGAAACGATCGCGATTCACGACGACCCTGCCGAAGCGACGCGCGATGCCGAGACGTGGATCATCGCGATACCCACGGTACACCTGCGAACGACACTCGCCCCGTTTACGGCACTTGCGAAACCGAACCTGCGAGCCGTCAGCCTTACGAAGGGAATCGAAGCCGATACGTTCCTGCGGCCAACGGAGATCCTATCCGAGTTGCTACCCGGTTGCACGACCGCCGTGCTCAGTGGGCCGAGCCATGCGGAAGAGACGGCGCGCGGGATGCCGACGTCCGTGGTCATCGCGAGCCGCGATGCCGAGTTCGCCGTTGATACGCAACGCGCGTTTGGGACCGACCGTTTCCGCGTCTACACGAACCTCGATGTTAGAGGAGTCGAAATCGCGGCGGCGCTCAAGAACGTGATCGGCATCGCTGCCGGGTTGTGCGACGGGCTGGGTTTCGGCGATAACGCGAAGTCCGCACTGCTTACTCGCGGGATCGTCGAGATGACCCGCTTCGGCGTGGCGCTCGGTGCGGACCCCGCCACGTTCGCGGGCCTTGCGGGCATCGGCGATCTCATCACGACGTGCTTCAGTAAACATGGCCGCAACCGCCGCGTCGGCGAACGTCTCGCGAACGGCGACACGCTCGAACAGATACTCAGCGGGCCGCAAGTCGCTGAGGGCGTGACCACCGCACGCAGCATCGAGCAACGCCGCGTGCAGATGGGCCTCGACCTGCCGATCATGTCGGGTGTCTACGCGGTGCTTTACGAAAAGAAGTCGCCATTGCTGGCGGTGCAAGATTTGATGTCCCGCCAAATGCGCGGCGAAGATGCGTTCGATTCGGCGGTCAAATCGGCCCACTCGCTTCGGTGAGAACGGCGGCGATCGCCAGAACTTCGGGTGTGGCGAGTGGGCGGGGGAGTGGGCGGCATTCGACGAGCGTAATGACTTCGCCTTCTTGAACGATTTTGCCGTCTTGGTTGACGATCGAACGATGCCAGACGATTTCGCCGCGTTTGCCGCGGCCCCGAAGCGTTTTCTCGACGACTTTGGTGCGAGTGTGAACGGTGTCGCCGGGGAACACCGGAAGGATGAACAGCCAGTTTCGCACGCCGAGAAGTGCAATCGTGCGGACGGGGGGCGAAAGGACGCTCAGGCCGCTGGCGATGCAAAACACGCCGATGCCGTGGGCAATCGGCCTACGGAATGGCGTACTGGCGGCGAATTCGTGATCGATATGAATCGGGTTGAAGTCGCCACTGAACCCCGCGAAGTTCACGATGTCCGTTTCCGTAACCGTGCGACCGCCCGATTCCCATTCCTGGCCGACTTGCATGTCGTCGAAGTAGAGGTGATTCTCGGAATAACCCATCTCGGCCTCAGCAGTACGCAGGTTCGTTCGATTCTATCCTAGCAATTCGGTTGTATACTTCCCGCCTTCACGAACAAACGGGGAGGATTACCGATTTCGCCGAGTTCACGCCGATGTCTGCGGTAGAAGCGGTACGGGTTGCCGATCCTCTCCAACGGGACGCACTCCCACGTAAACGACCTCGGCATCGGTCACGGAAATCGTTTCCGAACCGCGTTCCGCAATCACGTCGATTCGCATCGTGATCGAGGTCCGCCCAATGCGTACGACCGTCGCCAAAAACTTAACCACATCGCCGATCAGCACCGGCTTCTTGAACTCGACGCGATTGATCGCCACCGTCACGAATTGCGCGCCCTTCACGCCGCCGCGAAGCTCGACTTCCCGCCGTGCGGCAATCGACCCCGCCATGTCGATATGGCTGAGAATAACTCCGCCGAAGATCGTTCCGAATGGGTTCGTGTCCTTCGGCATCATGACGACTTGAATCGCAAGATACGGTTCGTTCACCGGTCGCTCCTCGGTTCGCGTTTCGGGGACAACCACCGCACCACGTCGTTCACGAACGGGTGGTCGTCGGGTTCAAATTCCAGCGTGTGGTGCGCGTCGGGGTAGTCGATGATCGTGCGCGGTTTCGCGGCGAAGTTCAGGAATAACTTCCGCGTTCGCACGTTGTCGATCACGCGATCTTGCCCCGCGAGTAGCAACAGCGTCGGCACGGTGACTCGCTTGATCGCACGTTTCAGATACAGGTCCAACGACACGCTCGAGAACAAAAATCGCGCGGTCGCCTGTCGCAAACCGTAGCGATCCGTTTCGACGAACTTCTGCCATTCGGGCGACGACGTGAAGTAGTCCGGGTCGTTGAGCGGAATCGGGAACATTTTCGTCGGGTCGCGGAGTCGCGCACGGGTGACCGCCACCCGTTGCAGGAACGGCGCGGCGATTTTCGGGCACAACCCAGGGCAGAACATCACGAGCGAATCGATCAGATCCGGCTTGCGGTACGGCAACCCCGCCGCGAGTTTGCCACCCCACGAAATGCCTGCCAGATGGATCGGCAGCCACGCTTTCTCTTGCCGCAAGTTCAACAGAAACTCGCTGACATCGTCGAACAATCGGCGAAAATTCGGTGCGTCGCCACGCCGCGACGTGTTCAGTCCGCAACCGCGACGCTCCAGGAAATACACTTCAAAACCCGCTGCCGCGAACTTCGCACACGACCGCGTATACCAGCCACCGTGGCTACGGATACCGTGCAGAAACACGATCCGCCCAATCGGCCGACCGAGGGGAAGGTAACGCCGATAGTACCAAACGTACCCGTCGGACGAACGGAACGTGCAGAGCGTCGCATCAACCAACGACGACCTCCCGCCGGACCGTCGCGGCTGTCAATTTCGCGGCGTCGATCGTTGCCCCGGTGCCGGAGCCGATGAGCATCGGTGCCCACCCGCCACGGCGAAACGTGATGTCTTCGTGGCTCAATGTTTCGCGAACGAGGTGCCGATCGTACGAGCCTTCGAGGTAGCGAATGCCCTTTACGCTGCTGGCGAATTGACGCCCCGCCGCCGACAGAATCGCCGACTCGCCGACCTGGCAGCCGAGTTGGTAGCCGAGGCCATTTCGCACGGCCAGCTGCGCCAAACGCAGACTCGGGATGAATCCGCCGCACTTCGAGAGCCGGATGTTAAACAGGTCGCACCAACCGCCGCGAATCGCCCGTTCGGCATCGACTTCGCCGCACAGCGATTCATCGAGCATGATCGGCGTGCGAATCTGTTTGCGAATCGCGGCCAGCGCTTCAACGGCTTCGTGCGGGATCGGTTGCTCGACGCTCGTGATGCCGAACGCTTCGAGTGCGTGAATCTTCGCAACCGCGTATTCAGCGGTCCACGCCTCGTTCGCATCGACGCGAAGATCCATCGCTTTCCCGACGCGACTGCGGATGATCGCCAGCCGTTTCGCGTCGTCTTGCCCCGCGATGCCGACCTTCACTTTGACTTGATGGAAGCCATAGAACCGCATTCCCCACGACAGTACCCGCGCCTTCCAGCCCTTCGCGGACAGTATCGCCCCGCTATACTGCACCCGTTCTTTTGGCTCGTAAAGTTCGGGTGCCAACAGCTTCGTGACGTGCATCAGCGGTTCGCCGAAGCATCGGCCGTAGGCATCGAGGATCGCCAGTTCCACCGCACACCGCGCCGCATTCCCCTGGCAACGCCGGTCGTCGTCGGGAACGTCGTTCAGGCGAAATCGTTCGGCGAGTTCGACCGCTTCGGCGAAGTTTTGCACCGGTTGCAGTTGGCGAATGAGATCGCTTTGTTGAACGAGCGACATCGCGGTGTCGATCGTCTCGCCGGTGACGTAGTCGCGTGGGACGCCTTCGCCGTAACCGATCGTGCCATCGCCGAGGACGCAACGCACGACGAGGTTGTCGGTTTCCGTGCGGGAATGAGAGGCGTGCTTGATCGGCTTGCGGAGCGGAATGCGAACGTGATGAGCCGAGAGTTCGACGACGCGCATACGATTTCAGCCTTT
>JAYSKW010000916.1:0-3384 GCA_043726085.1 Limnoglobus sp. | reverse complement strand
CACCCACGGCCGCCGCAACCAACCGGGCTTCGACCTTAACCATCCATCGCCCCCGCACCTAGCATACGACGACGAAAACCGACGAAATAGACGCTTGTGCAAATGATACGAGCGAAGCGTCACCCGCACAAGACTGCCCATCATGCGTGAAGTGCATGACCGAAATGACAAAGACGGTTTGAGAGCCTCGGCAACTCGGACTTACGTCGAAAAAAAATATAACACGCACAGGAGGAACGACAATGGCGTACCGAATTCTTGCGACGATACTGCTACTTGCCGGAGGCACAATGGCGTTTGCTGATGAGGGAATGTGGCTACTCAGCGACCCGCCGCGAAAGGCGTTGCAAGCGAAGTACGACTTCACGCTGACCGATGCGTGGCTCGAACATGCGATGAAAGCATCGGTGCGCTTTAACAACGGCGGCTCTGGCGGGTTCGTATCCGCAAATGGGTTAATCGTGACGAACCACCACATTGCGGCGGGTGCACTCCAGAAACTCAGCACGCCCGCAAGCGATTTGTTCCGCGACGGCTTCTCGGCAAAGGTGCGAGCCGACGAGAGAAAATGTCCCGATCTCGAACTCAACGTATTGCAGTCGATTCAAGATGTGACGGCGCGCGTGAACGCCGCCGTGAAGCCGGAACTGAAAGCGGCGGAGGCGGCGACCGCACGGCGGGCAGTCCTCGGAGAGATCGAAAAAGAGTCGCTGGCAAAGACGGGGCTGCGTTCGGATGTCGTGACGCTGTATCAAGGCGGTGCGTATCATCTGTATTGTTATAAAAAGTATACCGATGTGCGCTTAGTGTTTGCGCCCGAACAGAACATCGCGGCGTTCGGTGGCGACGTCGATAACTTCGAATATCCGCGTCACGGCCTCGATTTCGCCTTGTTTCGCGTTTACGAAAACGATGCACCCGTGAAGCCGAGCCATCACTTCATCTGGAGCCAGACCGGGCCTGAGGAGAACGATCTCGTGTTCGTTACGGGGCATCCCGGCGTTACGCAACGGCTGGAAACCTTGGCGAAACTGAAACATCGCCGCGATGTGACGTTACCGTTCACGCTGTATCGTTTGCGAACATTCGAGGCGGCACTTTCACAATATTCGGAGCAAGGCCCGGAACGAAAGCGCCAAGCCGCCACCGACTTACACCGCGTAGCGAACGCCCGCAAAGCCTTCAGCGGCCAACTGCAAGGATTGCTCGATCCGGCGATACTCGCGCAAAAGGAACGCAGCGAACGCGAGTTGATTGGCACGTCGATTCAGTATTGGAAAACGATCGCAGACATTCAACAAAACTACACGACGTTCGAGAAGGAACATGCACTTCTCGAAACGGGGCAGGCGTTCTTCAGCGAGTTGTTCCCGATCGCAAGGCACTGCGTACGTATGGCGGACGAGCTACCGAAAGCATCGTCGGCACGGCTACGCGAGTATCGCGATTCGAACCTCGAATCGCTGCGGTTCGCGTTACTGTCGCCCGCACCGATCGAGTCGGATTTAGAGCGGGTGAAACTGCAAACCTCGCTCACGTTCCTTGCCGAAAACCTCGGCGGCGAGCACCCGACGGTGAAACTCGTTTTAGCGGGGAAGAACCCTGCTAAACGGGCGGCGGAATTGATCGCCGGGTGCAAACTCTTCGACGTGAGCGTGCGAAAAGCCTTGTTGGAAGGCGGCAATCCCGCAATCGATGCCAGTACCGACCCAATGATCCGGCTGATGGTTACGATCGATGCGGCATCGCGCGATTTGCGAAAAAAGTACGAAAATGAAGTCGAAGAACCTGAACGCCAGGCGTACGGCGAGATCGCGAAACTCCGCTTCGCGGCGCTCGGCAACACCGTCGCTCCCGATGCCACCTTCACACTGCGGTTGGCGTACGGCACCGTGAAAGGGTACGAAGTCGATGGCACGAAGTTGCCATTCCACACGACGTTCGGTACCGCCTTCGCGAAGGCGGATGCACTCGGACATCGCGAGCCGTTCGACATGCCGAAACGCTGGCGCGACGGCAAGGCGAAACTGGACCTCGCGACGCCATTTAATTTCGTCAGCACCGCCGACACGATCGGCGGCAACAGCGGTTCGCCCGTGCTGAATCGTGCGGGCGAATTGGTCGGCATCAACTTCGACCGCAACCGCCACGGCCTCGTCCGCAACTTCGTCTATACGGACGAACAAGCGCGGCACATCGCCGTACATTCGCGAAGCGTCCTCGAAGCCCTACGCGAACTCTATGACCGCGCCGATCTGGTGGAGGAACTGACGACGAAGTGATTGTTACGCCATTTCAGAGTTCGCTGCGGGATTGTTTGCTACAGTATTGACAGGTAGCCATAATATTGTTAGTCTTTAGATGCACTCACATGCAGGTGCTGGGGCGAAATCGCCATCCAGCTGGTAACTCCGACTAGATATGACCTGTATTGGACAGGGTACGGGTAATTCTGTGCTTTGTGCATTTTGAACATGAAAAGGCGAACAGCGACAAGCTGTTCGCTTTTTTGTTAGATTTCTGGATTTTGACCCAAATCGCGTTCGGCAATCGTGTTGTAACTGCTGCTGTTCCCGTCTTCGTTTGCACCGCACGCGCCGCAAACCATATCCGCAAGCTGAATGAGTGGATCGGGTTTGGAGCCTCGGTATCGCACCGCATCGATGAGATGCATTGGCGGCGTTTCGCTCTTCCCAAGCTCGCGAAACTTCCGTTTCACCACTTTTAGGAAATCGACATTCTTGCAGTTGTCGACGTAAATGCTTTCTTTGACCGCGATTTCACTTTCAAGAAATTGATTGAAGTATAGAGGTCGTAGTGTGGCTGCAAGTTGAACGATCGTACCACAATGCAATTCCTCTGCGGTAGCCAGTTTCCAAATGTCGGATCGCTTATCGATCGAAGCAAATGCAAACCGGAATGGGTATTCCATCGCTTTTGCAAAGTAGGAAATCGTGCGCTGTTGATGGCGTGCCGATTTTGCAAATTTGAACTCAAATCCGCTCGGCAAACCGATTGAAGCTTGCCATTTCTGTATATCTTTGCGGTAATCTTCTACGGATCGTATTGGCAGCCAGACAGCTGCCAAACGAAAGTACCTGCTACCCAGCAGTCCGGTATCGCCCGATTCATCGATAAATGTCGGCATATTTTCTTGTTAGGCAACTCGACAGCGTTCGGCATCTCCAATGTTGGGAATCACATCCGCAACTCAAGTTCAGTTGCTGTCGGATTCGAGGCGATGGTGCCACGGCAAAGCGAAGCCAAACTGTTCGACTGTTACGACATCACCAGCACGCTGTAGCGATACTTCATTTTGCGCTCTTCACCCGCTTTCAGGGGGATCGTCCAGAATAGCTCGTTGCGCTTGTTTACGGAGTATGC
>JAYSKW010000915.1:0-8576 GCA_043726085.1 Limnoglobus sp. | reverse complement strand
TGGCAAACGCAGGCTAAAGACCTGCGGCTACCAGAATAAGAGGTTTTCGCCTTTGTACGAAGTATCCGTTTCCGCCGCGTGAAGTATAGCTAGCAGCTAGCGAGGGATTACCATCGTTTCTGCGATGACGTGCCTTCTCGCGGGTTTCCCTCGCTGGCGCGTCGGGCTAACAAAAACGTATCGACGCAACCGCTACGGCTTCAAGTCGCCTTCTAAGGCGAAGTCGAACTCGTTGCTGCCCGATTTCACTTCGACTTTCAATTTCGACGTCTCTGCGGAGAAGTACTTCTTTGGGATCAGCGGTTTGCCCGGCATCTGCATCGTCTCGGCAGCGGCCTCGGCTTTTGCGAGGTGTTCGGGCAATGGCGGTGGTGGGCCAGTGAGGGAGATCGCTACGCGGCACCACCCGACCGGCGCGCCATCGCTTGCCCCGTAGGTGTTCAGCGTGTATCGGCCATCGGCATCGGTCTTGCCCAACGCGGGTATCGTGCCGGGTTTTTCGGGAACGAACGAGACCGACGCATTCGCGACCGGCAACCCCAGGTACGTGACCCGTCCGCTTACTTTCGCAACCGGCACTCCCGAAGAGCCACACCCGAGTGGCAATACCAACACGATGAGCGAAAGTAGCCTGTACATAATATCAACCTGTATGTGTGACCACATGCCACCAAGGGGTACGACGAAGCGTCTAACCCTGGGCTAAGAGATCGAACCCCTTTGGGGTAAATGCATAGCCAATTCTTACCCCAAAGGGGTTGCATCATGTAGCCCAGGGTTAGACGTCTTACGTCGTACCCCTGGGCAAACTAATTATCGACGTTGACTTCGCCGCCGGCACGGCTGCCGAGCGCGTTGTACGCGAACGAGTTAATCCCGTTCTGAATTTGACGGACCGAACCATCGCCCAGACAGACCAAGACGCCACCAATGTGGCGGCTGTTGAAGGCGCGTCCCATCCAACTCGACGTCTGCCCAGCACACGCATCGATCGACATCCCGGCCGTTTTGCTGCAAATGTTCAACTTCCAGTTCGGCGGCAGGCTCGTCCCGTGAACCGAACCCGTGCTCGTCATCCAGATCGAACTATTGGAAGCGACGGCCCATTCGGAATGCCCGATGGCAATCGTGTTGCTCAGGCCATCGGTGATCGACGCGAATCGTATCGGCGGGGCAACGCCCGTATAGTCGAAAAGCCCACGATGGTTGCGGCCGCCGCCGTACCCTTGGCCCGGCTCGGGGCACGCTGTCGTTGCCGTCACGGTATTGTTGCTCGCGCAGCCACCGCAGCCATACTGCGCCTTCGCGCCATCGCCGCCGAACGGATCGGTCGCAGGCGATGCAATGTTGTTGAACCCGTCGCCGTAACTGCCGACGTAACTCGGGTGAAAACCCTGAAATTGGGTGGACGTGTTCCCATCGCTTGCGCCGGTATCGCCGGAGATTTGTGGGCAACCGGCAACGGGCATCGTGCGGTTCATGCTCATGGCCGAGGTGTTCGGATCGCTCGGGCATTGCAGCACGGGGATGCGCGACTGTCGGACGGCGGCCATCGCCTGGCAGGTCACATTCACATCGAAGCGAATCTGGCGGAAGAGGTTATCTTGCTCGATATAAGGCAGCAATCGCGGCCACAGGCCCCAACCGAAAGTGAACCCTTGAACCGGTGGCAGACCGTCGTTGACATCGTGGTAGCCGTGCAGGCCGAGGCCGAGTTGCTTCAAGTTATTGGAGCACTTGGCACGTGCCGCCGCCTCGCGAACCTTTTGCACCGCCGGCAATAGAAGTCCGATGAGGATCGCGATAATCGCAATCACCACCAAGAGTTCGATGAGCGTAAAACCTCGACGTAACCGGGACATAATGACTCCTCAAAATGTGAAGGAGAGGATTTGACAGCGCAATTGTAATTGAGGGGATAAGTCGATTGCAAGTAGAAAATGGAAAGTTTTTGAGTAGGTGTAATCATTCGCGGAGTCCGATTGCATTTCCAACAATTCAGTCGTTCCGCGCGAAACCAGGATGGCGGCCCCGGTCAGCTTCAGCCGTTGGTTCGATGATAAACCTGAATCCCTCTTGCCTCATTCAAGCAAGTCTGGTTTCAACCCATTCACCCAAACCCAGGCGCACAACGAGATGGGCGAGGCGATCACCTGTCCACACTTGTACTGCGTGATCGGTTGGTGGCATAAGCTTACCACTTGGAGAGTGTACGGCGAAAATCATCCGCGCGTAGAATTCACGCCGTTGCTTGAACCTCTCTATGTAGTCGTTTAGCACTTGCTGATTAGCGGAGCTCTTCACCTGCACAAAAGCGATTTCACCGACCGCAAGATTCTCCGCTTCTACGTCGATACCTTCACGTGTCTTGCCTAACGTGGAAATGCGTGCCCACCCCGTGCGAGCCAAGATGTGGTCGATGAGTTGCTCGAAGTCCTTCGGCGAAAGTCGTTTGACCATCGTGAGAACAGCCTGTTGATAGTCACTACGGGCGTTGGCGGCACTTGTCGCATCGGGATCTCTCTCGTCCCGAATGATGCGAAGTACTGTCTGCCAAGCCTTCGGAGTGCAGACAGTCGCCTTGAAGCCAGCCGTTCTTGTTACTGAACCTGGAAGATCTGGAATGGCGAGTAGGCGTCCCTTAAGCGACTGGTTCGACCAAGGGCGGTTGCAAGCCAGACAGAAATTGCCTTTTTCAATGCTTTCTCCGTTAGGGTTAACAATAGCGCCGTCGAGAGCAGTACACCACCACATGCATCCGTCCTGGAATGTCATCCATATGTGCTTACTAGGAGCGTCCAAGAGGTCGCAAATCGCATTGAAATCCTGTGTGGCACCTTGCCGAGACCCGAACTCGGCTTTTAGAACTTGCTTGATCTTAGGAAAATCGGGTGTCAGCAGAAGCTCGTGGGGAACGCTCTTCCAGCCAAGATGTATCTGGTTATTGGCCCGCGCTGCTTGCCACCATTGGCCGCCCCTGCCGTTTTTTACGTAGCGAACGGAGTTCGGAAGCACGATTTCTGCCATGTGGCAACTCCGGATAGGGCCGCGCAGCAAGGCTGCGTGTTCCCTAATGCCCAGGGATCGCCGCGACGCCAAAAGCCGCCGCTGCCATCGAACCAGTTATTCTGCCGACCATCGGCAGTGTATTTCTCCCAGATTGTAATCACTGGGTTCACTGATGCAACACATTTTCTAGGGTTTTTTCATCGCTCGATCAGTCGGTCCTTCCTGAAACCGTGCGTCACGCGGCAGAGCGCAATACGGAGCGTATTCCCGCGATGTACAACTGTATCCGTTTTTCAATTCCGGAGGGCCATCGTGAAACTCCTCGAGCCAGTTCGCGACAAGATGCGATTCCTTCACACTGCGCTCGACACGGAAAAATCGTACCTGCGATGGATCGAACAGTACATCCGCTTCCACAAAGTCGGAGGAACTCCCCACGGACGTTCGTCCGTGGGCTTTGGGTTGGCCTCACCCACGCGAATTCGCGAAGTCAAAAAATCGCAGGCGATTCGACGTAAGTGGGAATTCGCGACTTGCACGGAGTGACATAGAATTGTCGCGAAATGACATAGAAATGTCGCATCCGGTCGCATGTCGGTCAATGTTGGTCGATTTTCGGTCGCATTCGGTCGATTTTCGACCAGTCGTTTCGGCTGATGCGAAATCGAGAGCCTCGACGCAAACCATGACAGGATGACAGGATACGGGAAAATCGCCCGAAACGTATCGGCGATTTGTGATCGAAAAGTGGCGTTTTGGACACTCAAAAACCGAAAAAACCGGTTTTTGAGTGTCCGCAATTGTGACTTACGTCGATTATTTGCGCCGCCGAAAGGCTGGCGCAGATGGTGATGTCTGCGACCCCACTGGCCTCATAGAGGCCAGCTACATTGGGTGCGTTACTTCTCGAATGGCACTTCGCCGATTCCCTGGTTGAACTTGAGGTTTACGAAGCTGTGGGCTTCGAGCAGTTCGCCGCCGATTGCGCCGTCGACGGTCGGTTGGTCGTAGGCTTCGATGCGCACGGGCAGCTTTGTTTCCTTGTCGACGTACACGACTGTGCGGTAAGCGGATCGCAGGGCGTGGGGGCGTTCGGTGAAGATTTCGTAGCGAATCACCGGTCGCTTCACGAAGTTGAAATCGGCCATCGATGCCGACATCGGGTTGCGCAGTCGCCGTTCGATCGTGGTCATTTTCTCGAGGTGATCGACGATCGCGCCGATGCCGATTTCCGTAATCGGGTGGCGCGTGTCGACCATCGCACGCGGATCGGTGGCATTCACCGTCATGAACGCTTTCGCGTCGAAGTTCCCTGCCGGGCGAACGCGAATCATCTCCGCATGACGTCCGTTGACGTAGATCAACTCGTGGCCGAGAAGCTCTTTCGGCCCGATGAATTTCAGCGCGATGCTGCGCGGTTTCGTCTTTACACGAAGCTCGGCTGTCTGTTCGGGCATCAGTTTGCCGCGAACGCGCTCCTGCCGAACGAAGTGGCCCGAGTAGTCGAACAGCTTGGCGTACGCCGCCTTCATTTCGGTGATCGACATCTGGAACGCAGCCAGGGCATCGACGGGGTTGCCGGTCATTTTGGCTTCGAGAATCGACGCCTTCGCCTCGGTCATCGGCACGACGGGCAGCGTTGCGGGGGGCATCGTCGGCACTTTCGCCACGACGGGTGCTTCCGGTACTGGCTCGACTTTGACCGGCTTCGCCACGATGATGGGCGCGACCAGTTTCGGCGTCTCGACGACCGGCTTCGGTTGCGATACGACGATCACGGGAACCTTCGACGGAGGCAACACCGGCAGCGCGGGTGCCTCGAATACGGGTAACGGCGCGGCGGCGGGCGGTTGCAATTTCGCCGGTGGCTTCGCTTCGGGTAAAACGAGCGGCGGGAGATCGCTCAATTCGATCGACGGTAACGCCGCCGGTTTCGCGGGTGGCGGAATAATCACTGGCGGTAATGCCGGAATGGCTGGCGGAACAGGCAGCGCCGGTACGACGGCAACGGGTGCCGGAATGGTCGGTACGGCTGGCGGCGGTGGAATCGCGGGGCTGGTCGCCGCGACGGGGAGTATCTCGGGAACAGCTGGGACTGTCGAGGGTGCGGGAATCGGCGGCAGGGGTAACAGCGGTGGTGGTGACTGCGCCATTGCTGTCGCGACGGCCCCCCCAGCGAGAATGCTCAGCAGCCAGCGTACGCGTAATCGATGTCGTACCGTCATTCGCATCTCCCAGCCTGGGTCGGTATGTAAAGTCGAAGTTTCTTCCGATAGTTCTTGCCGCATAACCCGGTTGCCGCATTCTGACCAGACCAATTTTCGCGAAGCGTTCGCCACAACCGACTGGAAGCCCGCGAATGGGTATGGGTGCAATCGGCGCGGTGTATGCCGAAGGCGGGCGGAGTGGAACTCGTGGACGAGCTTACAAAAGGGAATGGCGTAAAGTTGCAGGCAGACCCCCTGCCAAGCAGGGGAAGGTTCTCACAGGGATCGAAACGAACGACCGGACCGGTCGGTCTGGACCACCGGGGTAATGACGAGGGCACGCCACGAGGGGCCAACCCACGCAACACCGGAGATCGCAATCCGACTCGGTTTAAGCACGATGCTTCACCGGGTGGAAGCATTACGGCTTTGTGACTACTCTACTTTTTCCTTTTCGTCGAACTTCAAGTTTTCGTTCTCGACCTTGAACTCGGACTTCAACAACGTCACCGATTGTTCGCGGGCTTTACGGAGCGTTTCGCCTTGCAGGCTTTGGTTGACTGCGACGCTGAGTGGGCCGAAGTTGCTGCCGTAGATCTCGGAGTAGAAGCCACCCGTGGCGCGTTCGTCGCGGTTGAGCAGCACGGCTACGTAGTAGTTGTCCTTCGGGTTGTCGGTCATGATCAGCGTTGTGCCGAGGGGTTTGTCTTTGGCCGCGAGCAGGTCGGTCGTCATCGCTTGCGTGGGGTATTCGATTTCCTTTCGTGGCGACAACACGAACTGCTGCACTCCACCGCTCATCGCGTTCAATCGGCTGATCTTCGAACTGATGAACGCGACGTCTTCGACGAAGAAATACTGAGCGCGAGCCAGGCTTTCGGGCGTCTTGAAATTCTCCGACACGAATGCCGTTTGCACATCGCGGGTGACGCGGTCGACGGCTCCTTGTTGCCCCATCGCCTTCTCGGCGACGAGCTTTTCGTCGAGCTTCTTACGCAGGTCATCGGCACCCGCCTTTGCCAAGTCGCGGGCCTTCAGGTGTCGCCATACCGCTTCGACTTTTGCACGAATCGGGGCCAGTTCGCGGGGTTCCTTCGATTCGATATCTTCGGTCCGCCAAACGAGGTACGACGGTTCGCCGTCTTTCAAGCTAAAGAAGTCCATGCCGCGGCCCTGTTCGGGGAACGGCTTCGGATTGAAGAACGTCAGCGGGATCGCTGCGCGTCGTCCGCTCGGGTCGGCTTCGAAGAAGAAACTTTGGCCGAACTTCAACGGCATCGTGCTCGGGTCGCGACCGCGATCGAGCTTCACCGCGAGCGGTGCCAAGCCTTCGTCTTTGTCGATGGCGAACATGTCGCGGAACTCTTTCGAGACTCCGGACTTGATGCCGCGCGTCGTCAGGAACTTATCGAGGTAGGTGCGGGCTTCGGATTTTTCTTTGTCCTTCTTCGCGCCGAGTTTGGCGAGTTCGATCTGGAACTTGCTCACATCTTCTTCGGCCTTGTTTCGCGTGAGTGCGGCTTGCACTTCGACTTTGAGTTGGTTGCGGACGACTGCAAGCGGCAGTGCGTCGGGCATACGTGCTCCGGCGACGATCGTCGTGGCGAGGATCGAACTGCCCCCAACGGTCGGCGACGCGAACAGCGACGCGAACACGCGGGCGCGTTCTTGGCGGTCGGCGGCGGCGACTTGTTCCTCGAATATCAGCGGCATCGTGAACGGCCCGCTGCGGGACAACATGCTACCGGCGGCGGCAGCGGCAGCGGCGACGAGGTTCGCCGGGCGCATCACCGAGACATCGGCGGCAGCCGGTTTGCCGAACGAGCTAGGGAACCAGTTGTTATCCGTCGAGACGACCGACGCAGTTTTGAACTTGGTGTAAGCGGCTTGCAGCGAAGGATCGGCGGCGGTGGCGACTACGGCCGTGGCGATCGGTCCGGGGAGGCCGCCCATGGCGATCGGGTACAACCGGAAGCCGATCTCGGACAGTTTCAGCGTCTCTTCGCCCATCGCTTTGTAAAACGGCTCGTCGCCGTTCACTTCGAGCCAGCCGAGTTTCAGCTTGCGGGGTTCTTTCAAACCGGGCGTTTCGCGCGACGGGTTCGGTTCGTCTTTGCGATACTTGTCGAACAGTACTTGCAGTTCCGATTCGGTCGGCGCGCCCGGTACTTTGTCCAGGTAGTTCGCGGTCGGCACGGTCATCACGGCGAACAGCCCGGAGTCGCACTTTTCGCGATAGTGTTGGTACGCTTCGTACGGCGTGGCAAACGCCTGGACGGCCGGCGAACCGGACTTGCCGATAACTGGCCCGATTACGACGGTCATCGCGGTTCGCACGCGGAATTCATCGGCGAGTGCGGACATCAAACTTTCGCGGCTGAAGCCGCTGCGGTTCGATTGGAAGCTTTTTTCAATTTCGACGACGTCGGCGTTCTTCAGCCGGCCGGAGAACTCTTTTTGCAGCAATTCCGGTACTTCGCTCGGCGGAATCACGATGCCGAGTTTGTCGGCTTTTCGCAGCCAAAGCTCGAATTCCAGCCGTTCGCTGTTGGTCTTCGTGTTCGGCAGATTGTTGAAGTAACCGTAATTGCCCATCGTCGCCGCGCTGCTGTCGAGTTCCATCAGGGACAGTGCCGACTGCGCGAGCGTTTTGTCTTCGTTAGATGCCGTGCTGCCGTCGTTCAGCAGTTTGCCGAACGCGGTACGCAAGTCGCTGATCGTCCGCTGCTGGAACTGCGTCAGCATGTTCCGGTCGATGTTCGGGTTGTTCTGGATCAGTTGCAGAATCTGCGGGTCGATGTACGCGGTTTGTCGGGTGTTCAGGAGTTGCTGGAACGATTCTTTCGAGGCAACACCCGTGCGGGCGATTCCCTCCTTGATCGAGTCCGCGAGGTTGTTCGTGGCGGCCCCGTTCGCTTGTTGCATAAATTGATTGGCCATTGCCCGCCCGTCGTCGTGGCGATACAACTCCGCATCGGTGAACTTCCGCCCGTCGATTGTGGCGACTAAGGTCTTCCCAGCGGCCCGTTGGCTGCCCAGCCATTTGGGTAACCACTGGAAAAGATCGCCCTGACCGAACGAGAAAACGAACATCACCATCACGAACGCAGTCAGGATGGCGAAGAACGATTTTTGGTTGCGTCGGAAGAAATCGAACGGATTATAAGCCATTGTCCAGCCTCGAGTTGCGTCGGGGTCGCCGTTGTTCGGCGGGGTCGTATGTCTTGACGGGGTTCGTAAGCATGTAATAAGTGTGAGGTCTGTTCCGCCCTCACCGCAGCACTCCGATTGTATGACTTTCGCGGGTCGCAACAACCGCAACAGGGAGTTTCTAACGGTGCCTACCCCACGCAAGAAGCC
>JAYSKW010000914.1:0-2838 GCA_043726085.1 Limnoglobus sp. | reverse complement strand
ATCGATAACGCCCTGACGCCCCATGATGATGCCCCCCGTGGGGAAGTCGGGGCCGGGGATGATTTCGAGAATCTCCTGGAGCGAAACTTCGGGTTCTCCGAGGAGGCGAATGAGGCCGTTGCAGACTTCTCGCAGGTTGTGCGGCGGGATGTCGGTCGCCATGCCGACGGCGATCCCGTCGGAGCCGTTCACGAGTAAGTTCGGGAACTTGCCGGGCAGCACGAGCGGTTCGCGATACTTGCCGTCGTAGTTATCGATGAAGTCGACGGTGTCGTAATCGAGGTCCGCGAGCATGTCGGCGGCGATACCGGCGAGACGCGCTTCGGTGTAACGGTGGGCAGCGGGTGGCAGACCGGCAATCGAACCGAAGTTTCCCTGGCCGTGAATCAACTTCGTGCGCATGACCCAGTCTTGCGCCATCCGCACGAGCGTATCGTAGATCGATTGATCGCCGTGCGGGTGGTAGCGTTTCATCGTCTCGCCGATGATGCCCGCACACTTGCTCGTCGGCGATGTGGGTGATAACCCGAGGTCGTTCATCGCCACGAGAATGCGGCGTTGCGACGGCTTCAGGCCATCGCGAACGTCGGGCAACGCGCGGCTAACCATCACCGATTGCGCGTAGGCCAAATAGCTATCTTGTAGTTCTTCGCCAATGTCGATGGGGTCGATCGGCGCGAGCGTAGGGGTTGGCGGAGTGCCGCCGGGCGGTACGGAGGGTGTTTTTGCCTTAGCCAAGGTGAGTGCTCCGGTGCCGTAGCATTGGTCTGATCGTAAAGAGTAATTTATGAATTTCTGATGCCGATAACTACCCGTGAAGGCCCGAAAAACGCTCGAAATCTCGACGAATACCGATTCTGTACCCGACGCGAATCACGATGGCTTCCCCGAACGCTCGTTTCGAGTTAATATGAGGTACTTCTTTCCCGATTGGAGCGGTGATATGCGTTCGGTTGCAGCGCTCGTTTCGGTTATCCTGACGGCGCAGGTTGCATTGTTTGCGGAAACGAAAGCGGCAGCCGAGGCGAAGGAACTCCTGGAGACATTCGACAAATGAAGCGACCTCCTGCGGATCCCGTTCCCTGGACCCCACCCGACGAAGCCGATGGCGATGGCCTCGTGGGCATCGGTGGCGACCTCGACCCGGCCATACTGCTCCGCGCGTATGCCGATGGCGTGTTCCCGTGGTTCAACGAAGGCGACCCGATCTTGTGGTGGTCGCCCGACCCGCGTGCGGTGATCGAACTCGACGGGTTGCACGTCTCCAAAAGCCTCGCCCGCACGATGCGGAAAGGCAACTTCCGCGTCACACTGGATCGACGCTTCGAGACCGTGATGCGGCAATGCGGCGAACGCCGCGACGAAGGCACGTGGGTGACCGAAGGTATGGTCAAATCGTACGCCGAACTGCATCGGTTGGGGCACGCGCACAGCTTGGAAACGTGGGTGCCGCTCGAATACGCGATCGCATCGGGCCGCCTTCAGCAGATCGAAACACTTTCGGACGAGACCGGCATCTGGGCATTAGCCGGCGGGGTCTACGGCGTCGCGATCGGCGGCCTGTTCGCAGCCGAATCGATGTTCCACTACATCACCGATGGCTCCAAAGTCGCGCTCGCATCGCTCGTCAACCACCTCCAGCAACGCGGCTACACTCTCTTCGACGTGCAAATGACCACCGACCACACGCTGAGCATGGGCGCACGGGAAATCTCTCGTAAAAACTATTTGCGAAGGTTGCGTGTTGCCACCGCAAATCGCGGTGTGACATACACCGCGTAAGTCCGTTTACGTGGGGCACGTACTTCTTATTCTTACTCACAACTCACCACTAACCACTATTGCTAACCAACAAACACGCCGCCGGTGAATCCTTCGAGCGCATCGAAATCGAACTGCGCCGTCGGCGTGACATCGGTGGCAATGTTTTTGCCGAGATACCGGCCCCACTTCCCGAACCACGACCACATCGGCTTTCGTGTCGCCGTCGAGGTTTTTCACCGCGACGCGAATGCCACCGCGACTGTTCACATCGCCGCCGAAGAAGTTCGCGAGGTTCACGTACTCGTTCGTCAATAAGCTCTTGCCATCGAAGGCCAACACGCGCGGGCCGCCGCCGGCGATCAGGTCCGCGAAGCCGTCGCCGTTGATGTTTCTTGCGGTGACAAAGATGCCATTTTGAGGCGAAAAAACACCCCAAAAACCGATTTTTATCATCCGCAATTGTGACTTACGTCAGAAACAACAAAACCCACGGGGTTTGCCCGTGGGTTTTGGTGAACGTTGGCGTTCGATTATCGCTTGGAGAACTGGGTACCGCGACGAGCACCGCGGAGGCCGTACTTCTTGCGTTCCTTCATGCGGCTATCGCGGGTCAGGTATCGACCGTCGCGAAGTTTCTTGACGATGCCGATGGCGAGATCTTCCGCAATCGCCGGTGCGGCAAGTGCAGCAGGCGTTACCGTGCCATCCGCGTTGACGGTCGGCTTGAGCAGGACGGGCTTCACAGCCGGTGCCTGAACGGTGGGTGAAGTCACCGTCGATTTCGTATTGAGGTTGCGTGCGCGAACGGCGGTCACGTGACCCAGCGTTACCGATTTGCGTTCGGTGGGCGGTGAGAACATCACCTTGATCGCACGGGCAACGCCTTGCTTGATCGCGTCGGCTTGGCCGGTGATGCCACCGCCAGCGGTCTTGACCGTGACATCGAGTCGGTTGCCGAGTTCGGTTGCCGTCAGTGGCGCACGAACGGCAGCACGATCTTTTTCTTCGGTGAAGTAGTGATCGAGAGCGCGGCCATTAATGCTGATGGCCCCTTTCCCTTCACTGATACGAACG
>JAYSKW010000913.1:0-6525 GCA_043726085.1 Limnoglobus sp. | reverse complement strand
ATCTCCAGCGGCGGCGACCGGTACGCGATACCGCAGGTGAATTTGGTCGAATTGCTTCGTCTCGAAGGCGATCAGATCGAGAACCGCATCGAGCAGATTCACGGCTTCCCCGTTTATCGACTGCGCGGAAACTTGATGCCGATCGTTTACCTCAACGAGCAACTCCGCATCGACGCCCCCAAACACGCGCCGGGTGAAGTCAACATCGTCGTGCTTCAGGCCGACGATCGTCAGTTCGGCTTGGTCGTCGATGCGATCCACGATACCGAAGAAATCGTCGTAAAACCGCTACAGAAACATCTAAAAGGCATCGATGCGTTCGCCGGTGCGACGATCATGGGCGACGGTCGGGTCGCGCTCATCCTCGACGTACTCAGTATCGCACAGGGCGCAAATGTGGTTTCGAGGACGCGGGGGAGGGCACTCGCCGATAAGGCCACTGTTGCTGTCGACGAAACGGCCGTCGAAATGCATTCGCTGTTGATTTGCACGATCGAAGGCGGCGGGCGGATCGCGATCCCACTCACGATGGTCGCACGGCTCGAAGAGTTCCCGGTGTATCTCGTCGAACGTGCGGGATCGCGTCGGGTCGTGCAATATCGCGGCGCGATTCTGCACTTGCTGGATGTTGCCAAGGTGTTGCGAAAAATGCAACGCAAGTCCGAGGGCGCGACGCGACGACGTAAGCCACCGACTGACAACAAGATGACATTCGGAATGGGCGACGTACCGACAACGCACGTCGTCGTCTATGTCGGGGCAGGTGGACAAATCGGGCTTGTCGTCGAACGCATACTCGACATCGTCGAAGACGACGTGGCGATCCAGTCGCAAGCGAATCGACCGGGCGTATCGTTCACGGCTGTCGTTCACGGCCGCGTGACCGAGTTTCTCGACGTCGAGGAACTCATAGTCGCCGCCAAACTGACAGCGGGCAGTCACACGGCCAAGGAGTTGGCATGACCGCACAACGGCAACTTTGCACGTTCGCATTAGCCGATCAGTATTTCGGCCTGGATGTGCTACACGTGCAGGAAATCATTCGATTTCAAGACATGACGCGGGTGCCGTTGGCGCACCGCGACGTGAGCGGGTTGATTAACTTACGCGGGCAGATTGTGACCGCGATCGACCTGCGCCGCCGCCTCGAATTACCAGACCGACTGCCGGGAGTGCAACCGGTGAACATCGTCGTCCAGACCGACGACGGTACGGTGAGCTTGCTTGTCGATGAAATCGGCGATGTGCTGCAACTGGACGAATTGAACTTCGAGCGACCGCCCGACACACTCCGCGGCATCACCCGAGACATGATTACCGGCGCTTACAAACTCGAACAACGGCTACTGCTCGTTCTGGATCTGGATGCGTTACTGAGCAACGTCCTCCCGAACTGAGCCGATACTTTACTCCTTGGAGATTCATTCATGCAGCATTTGCGTCTACGTACGAAGCTCGGCCTCATCATCGGCATACTCTTCGTTACGGCCCTGCTTATCGCCGCCGTCGGCATCTATCAGCTCAAATCGCTCAACGCGAAAGTGCAGAGCCTCGTCGATGTCACGGTGAAAGAACTCAACATAACGAATCAAATCGAAGTCGAGTTGCACCGGGCGATTCGCGCGCAGAAAAATTGCATCATCTCGATCAGCGACGACGAATCGAAACGGTTCGCGAACCAATCGCGGAAGCACGAAGAAGCCGCGAATCAGTCGCGCATCGAACTCGGGAAGCTCATCGAGTTGCACGGCTCCGCCGAAGAAAAAGAGGCGTTGAACGAGTTCGATCGGAACTGGGCGGAGTTTCAAAAGATCGAGAAAGACGCGCTCGCGTTGGCGGAGAAGAATAGCAATATCAAGGCGAGTAACCTGTTGGACGGCATCGCGTTGGAGAAGCTCAACGCATTGGAATCGCTGTTGTCACCGCTGCCCGCAATCATGGAAGCCGAGCAAACTGCGAAGCCCGATCCCCTGCGCGTCGCAACGATCCCCAAGAAGAACCGCCTGATTTTCGAGTCGCTTTTGCAGTTGCACACGCTGTATCGCGTGATGAGCCAGCACAACAATGCGAACACCGAACTCGAAAAGAACCCATTCGAGACGCAGTGGAAATCGCTCGAACGCGGCATCGACGAAAAGTTGATCTCACTCAAAACGCTGTCCGACGGCAAGGACAAAGAGAGCGAGCCAATCTCCCGAGCGACGACCGCTTACGGCGAATTTAAAGACATGGCGAGTCAAGTTCTCAAACTCTCCCGCGACAACACGGTCAATCTTTCGACGAGTCTTTCGATGGGCACGGTTCGCGAATTCGTCGATAGCTGCGACCTCGCGTTGAATCGACTCAATTCGAGTTTGGACAAACGTCTGGAAGTGGATAAGCAAGCGAGCCAAAGTTTGTACTCGTTTTCTATTTTCGTTACGGTAGCAGCAGCGGGCGTGGGGATTGCGTTGTGCCTTACGCTGTCGACGATCATTCTCCGATCGATCACTGGCCCGCTCGCACAGACGATCCTTTACTCGAAGGCGATTGCCCAAGGCGATCTGCGACAGCGATTGCGATTGCAACGCCGCGACGAAATCGGCGAACTGGCGACCGCGATGGACTGCATGGCGGACGGGCTGCAAACGCAGCAACAAAGCATCTCGCACACCGCACAAACGCTGGCGAGCGCGGCGCATCAGTTGACCTCGGTAAGCCAGATGATGTCCGCCAACGCGGAGGAAACCGCGGCTCAAGCCAACGTCGCTTCGGCGGCGGCCGAGCAAGTGAGCAACAACGTCGCCACCGTTTCGACGGGCACCGAGGAGATGGGCGCGAGCATCAAGGAGATCGCCAAGAGCGCGCACGAAGCGGCCCGCGTCGCAACATCAGCAGTCAAAGTCACAGAGAAAACGAACGCCACCGTCGCGAAACTCGGCACGTCGAGCGCCGAGATAGGCAACGTGATCAAGGTGATTACCTCGATCGCACAGCAAACGAACTTACTCGCACTGAACGCGACAATCGAGGCGGCACGAGCGGGAGAAGCGGGTAAAGGCTTCGCCGTGGTGGCGAACGAGGTGAAAGAACTCGCCAAACAAACGGCGAAGGCGACGGAGGATATTAGCCGTAAAATTGAGGCCATTCAGGGTGATGCGAAGGGGGCCGTCGAGGCGATTGCGAAAATTAGTAATATCATCAACCAAATCAACGATATTCAAAATACAATCGCAAGTGCGGTCGAAGAGCAAACCGCGACGACGGGGGAAATCAGCCGCAACGTCCACGAGGCTGCCAAAGGGAGTAGCGAAATTGCCAAAAACATTCTCGCAGTCGCCGGTGCCGCGCGGAATACCACCGAAGGGGCAGCGAACACGAAAACATCGGCAGATGAACTTACGCGGATGGCAGTCGACCTTCAGAACTTGGTGACGCAATTCAAACACGGATGATCGACCGATGAGGAAAATTCGCGTACTCATCGTCGACGATTCCGCCATCATCCGGCAAACCGTGTCGGACGAACTCGGCCTCGATCCAGAGATCGAAATCGCGGGGACAGCTCCGAACGGCCAGATCGCGCTTGCCAAAATGACGCAGGTCAATCCGGACTTCGTACTGCTCGATGTCGAAATGCCAGTTCTCGATGGCCTGAAAACGCTCTCGGAGTTGAAGAAAACGCACCGCCGAATTCCAGTGATGATGTTCAGTTCGCTCACTGAGCGCGGTGCGGATGCGACGCTCGACGCGCTGATGCTCGGCGCGGCGGGATACTTCACGAAACCGAATCGCGGGGGTATCGAGGAATCGCGACGAATCATTCGCGAACAACTCTTGCCTCAAATTAAAGCGATTTGCGCAGCGAACCTCGCAAAGTTTGCGACCGCTCGCCCGACTGTCGTGCCGGTGTCACTGCCCACACGTACCGTTCCATCGGGAGTGGTTGGCATCGTCGCGATTGGCGTTTCGACGGGTGGACCGAACGCGCTGATGGAACTCTTCCGCAGCCTGCCCGTCAATCTTCCCGTTCCGATCGTAATCGTGCAGCACATGCCGCCGGTGTTCACGAAACAACTCGCGAACCGCTTGTCGGCCAACTCGAAAATCGTCGTCGACGAAGCGACTTCGGGGGCATTTCTCGAACCGGGCCGAGCGTGGATCGCACCGGGTGACAACCACATGACAGTCGCACGGCAGGGGCTTCGACAGATCTTAGTTCTCGACAAAGAACCGCAGGAAAACTCCTGTCGGCCCGCCGTCGATCCGCTGTTTCGCTCGGTGGCGAAGGTGTTCGGTGGGCAGGCGTTGGCGATCGTCATGACGGGCATGGGTTCGGATGGGTTACGCGGTTGCGAGTCGATCAAAGCGTTGGGCGGTCGCGTGCTGATTCAAGATGAAGCGTCGTCGGTCGTGTGGGGGATGCCGGGAAACGTGTCGCGCGCGGGACTTGCGGACAAGGTGTTACCCCTTTCGCTCATCGGACCGGAAATCGTACGTCTCGTGATGCAGGCCAAGGAGTGAGGTCGAAGATGACGGAACAGGATTATTCGTTCGTCGTGAAACTCCTCCAGGAACGGACGGCCATCGTTCTCGATCCCGGGAAGGAATATCTCGTGGAAAGCCGACTCGCGCCGGTGGCGTTGCAGCACGGCTTGGCGACGGCGACCGAGTTCATTCAAAAGTTGCGTAGCCCCGGCGGGACGGCCTGCATTGCCGACCTCATCGAAGCGATGGTCACGACGGAGACCTCGTTCTTTCGGGATGTCCACCCGTTTGAAACACTCCGGAAAACGGTGTTGCCCGAACTGTTGCGGACTCGCTTACCCGATCGCGAATTGAACGTCTGGTGCGGGGCCAGCGCGAGCGGGCAAGAGCCGTACACGATCGCGATTCTCATTCGCGAGTACTTCCCCGAATTGCTCGGTTGGACCGTGAACATACTCGCATCGGACATTTCCACGGAGATGTTGAAACGCAGTCAGGAAGCGCGATACACGCAGTTAGAAGTGAGCCGCGGGATGCCCGCAACGTTGCTTACCAAGTATTTCCGACAAGATGGCTTTCACTGGGTTCTCCGCGACGAGATCCGCAGCATGGTGCGATTCCAACAAATCAACCTCGCGCAGGCGTGGCCACAAATGCCGATGTGGGACATCATCCTGATTCGCAACGCGATGATCTACTTCGACATCGAAACGAAGAAGGCGATCCTTCGCCGCGCGTCGAAAGTACTACGCCCCGATGGCTTGCTCGTTCTGGGTGGTGCCGAGACGACGTTGAACCTCGACTCCGCCTATCAGCGCGTTGAACATCTAAAGTCCGGTTTCTATCGTCTCGGAGACAAACCATAACTGTGACTATTCACCCAAAGTGAATGGTTTCCGCAACCGTTCATGGGATTTATGATCGTCAAAAAGAATTCAATTTTGGCGAGAAATTCGACTTGGGTAGCCATCGCAACTCCGGTTCCGTTCGTACCATGAAGATTGTTCTTCATGGTACTTCGCAACCGGTTCGTGGGTCTTCGGCAATTAGTCTTTTTTGAGGTGAGTCTTCACGATTTCTACCAACTTGTCGAACGTGGCCGGGTCGTGAATCGCGATCTCGGACATCGCTTTGCGGTCGAGCATGATCGTCGACAGTTGCAGACCGTGGATGAATTCGCTGTAGCTCAGGCCGCGCATTCGGCAAGCGGCGTTGACGCGGATGATCCAGAGGCGACGGAATGAGCGTTTCTTCGCGCGACGGTCGCGGAACGCGAAGGCGCGTGCCCGGATCAGCGTCGTGATCGCCTGGCGATATAGGTTATGCCGACTGAGACGGAAGCCTTTCGTGAGCTTCCGCGTACGTTTGCGACGTGCGGCTAAAGTCTTACCACTACCTGCGCGGACCATGAACAACCCTCAAGAAGATGATGTATTGATGAATAACGAGCGAACTTTAGTACTGGCCCATTGCGATCAGGTACTTCTTCACCAGCGGCCCCGTCGTGACGACGGTTCCGCGGAGTTGACGGCGTTTCTTGCCGTTGAAGTGGGCATTTAAGTGCCGCTTACCGCACTGGGCGTGCTTCAGTTTCCCGGAGGCGGTGCGTTTGAGCCGCTTCAGGACGCTCTTGTTCGTCTTGTTCTTCTTGGCCATGGTTCCGTTCTCCGTGGGGAGGGGCGTCCAGTCCGAAGACTGCACGACTTGTGGACCCCCCGACACTCATCGTCGCACTCGGCGAGCACGACGGGGATACTCCAAACCGCGCAGGCACTGCCGCGAAGTCGAGACATTCCGCTTAGAAAGCAGATTCTAGAAAGCCAGCCATCGCGCGGCAATCGCCGATGGCATTTCTTTCGCATTTTTAAGGGGCGGTTCCTATCGCGGAGGTTTAGCACAACGCCAGGGAATCAGACGAGGTTCACCGGAAGCACTGTGCAACCGTAAATGAAACCGTTTACGGGGTATTCTGTTTTTCTGTGAACCCACTGGTATTGTAGGTCGGGTCGAAGCTTTGAGAGGCCCGACAGTGCATTCACGCGACGATTCCAAACCTTC
>JAYSKW010000912.1:0-2009 GCA_043726085.1 Limnoglobus sp. | reverse complement strand
GGGTTTCGCCTCGGGTTGCGGTTTGCCTTCCGCGCCCTTGGGTTCGCCGGGTTTGTCTTCGGGTTTCTCGCCTGCTTCTGGCTTCATCGGCTCGGGTTTGGGCGTCGGCTTCTCGCTGCCCGCCTTCCCACCCAGTGGTGGTTCCTTTTCCTGTGGGCTGGCTTCGGGCTTCTCGCCGGCCATCGGCTTCGACTCGGATGTCGGCTGCGGTTTTTGCGGCGCACCCGCGCCTTTCTCGGCACCCGCCATCGGTTCCTTCTCGCCCTTTTTGTCCTCACCTGCGGCACCGTCTTCGGGCTTGGGCTTCGGTTTTTTCTCGGCGACGGGGGTCTTCGAGTCGGGTTCCGGTTGATCGTTCGGCTTCGCATCGCCAGGCTTTTTGTCTTGCTCGTCGATCTCTTTCTGAATGCGGTCGGCTTCGCGCTGAAGGTCTTCTTCGCCCTTTTTGGGCTTCGGCGCAGCCTTATCCTTTGCACCCTTTTGCTCGGGCGTGTCGGTCATCGGTTGATCGCCCGACTGCGCACCTTCTGGCTTGGCCGCGTCCTTCTCCATCGGCATCGGCGGGGTCTTGTCGTCCGCTTTCATCGGTGGCATCGGCGCGCCTTTCGCGATCTCGCCCTTCATCGGATTCGCATCGCCTTTTTCCGCTTTTTCGCCCGGTTTCGGCTCGCCCTTTTGGTTGGGGTCTGGCTGGCCATCGCCCTTCTCACCGGGTTCGCCATCCTCAGTCTTTTCCTGTTTCTTTTCCGGATTCTGCTGCTGTTCTTCTTTCTTTTCTTTCTTTTCGTTCTTGTTCTCGGGTCGCTTTTCCGCGTCGCGTTTTTGCTGCTCTTGCTTTTGTTGGTTGGCTTCGTCTTTTTGGCGATTCTCGGCTTGCTGTTTGAGTTCGTCTTTCTGCATCGGCTCCTTCTTCGCCGCCGTCAGTCGCACCTTTTTCTTAGGCGATTCACCAAGGTTCGCCTTCGGCACGGTGCAGTTGTCGCTCGCTTCAAGCCAATACTCGACGACCATCCCTTCGTTCAAAGTAACGGTCTTGCCCGCCTCGTCTTTCGCGTCGGTCAGTGCTAAGGAATCTTTGTAAACGACTTCCCTCGGGAAGGTGCCGTCGGCTTCGCGCTGGAACGACTTCCCTTTCAGAAATGGCTTCGCAGCCAGTAGATAACCCGGTTTCTCTGGGGCATCTGCGATCCGGAGCCGCAGCGTGGCCTTGTCGATCCCGAAGTCGTCGCCGAGCAGTCCATCGACCTTGAGCAGGCCGTTGATGGGCAGCGTAATTTCTTCTTCTTTCGGGTCGGTGATGATCGCGGTCGGTGGTAGATCGACCTGCACGCGGATGTCGTACGGCGGCGCGTCGTTGTTCGCTTCGTCGGTCGTGGAATGAAACAGCAATCGGTAACTGCCCTCCTTGTCAAGTGTCATTTTCACTCGCAGTGTATCGCGGCTCTCGCCTAAAATTTCGCCGTTGATCGGTTGCGAAATGTCCCTTAAACTGGCGCGGCCGTCTTTCAACTCGCGGTTCGCTTTCGCGGTGATCGTGACGATCGTGCCGCGATACGCTTCGATGTGCGGATCTTTGCTCGTGTCCGATTTCATCCGCAAGTATGCGGGGTATTCGTACTTGACTTCAAACTCGGTGAACATCGGCTTGGGCCGTACGGTCACGCGATATTCGTTCGTCACGGCATCGCCGCCCGCGACGCGGTACCAGAAGCCGTTTTGCACGAGATAATCGGGTATTCGCACGGTCCAGTCGCGGTTACTCGTCGTTTGTTCGAGTGCGATTTCCTCGTAATTCGGATCGGCGGGATTATGCCGAAGCTGAACGCGGAGGCGGTCGGGGCTATCCGCGTTTGGGATTCGCCCTTCGATCGCGACGCCGATCGTCAGCGGTTGCCCAGCAGTGGTCGTCAAATCGCCGTCCTTGGGTTCGACGAGGCGAATCTGCGTGCGAGTCGCGATAGTCGATGCGGATGCAAACGGATTCCACGCGCGATGGAACAGCGAAATGA
>JAYSKW010000911.1:0-1667 GCA_043726085.1 Limnoglobus sp. | reverse complement strand
CTTTGGGGTCGTAGGTCTTATCGAGTTCGGTGGCCATGATTTACTTGCCTCCTTCTTCGTCCTTGAACAACTTGTATTCGAAGCTATCGGCGAGTGCGATCCAACTCGCTTCGACGATATTTTCGCTGACGCCGACGGTGCCCCAGACATCTTTGTGATCGCGGGATTCGATGACGACGCGCACGCGGGCCGCGGTCCCTTCGCGGGCGTTCACGACGCGCACTTTGTAATCGACCAGTAGCATCTCTTCGAGCCGGGGGTAATACGACAATAGCGCTTTTCGCAATGTCGCATCCAGGGCGTTCACCGGGCCATCCCCTTCGCTGACGGTGTGCTCGATTGCGTCACCGACTTGCACTTTCAAGGTCGCTTCCGTCACCGGCGTGCCGTCCGATTGCTCGATATTCACGCGGTACGCCAGCCGCTCGAACCACGGCTTATACAGTCCCGCGGCCTTCTTCACGAGGATGTCGAACGACCCTTCCGCGGCCTCGAACTCGTACCCGGCATACTCCAAATCCTGTACTGCGGTGAGGATCTTCGTCATCACCACTTTATCGTTGGCAATGGCATACTTCGCCGTCTTGGTCAAGATCGTCGAATGCCCCGAAAGTTCGCTGACGAGCACGCGGCGTTCGTTGCCCACGAGTGCGGGGTCGATGTGTTCATAAGTCGCCGGGTTCTTCGCCACGGCGTGCGTGTGCATCCCCCCCTTGTGAGCGAACGCACTCGCCCCGACGAACGGTTGCCCCGAGCGGACATTCATATTCGCAAGCTCGTAAACGTAGCGCGACGCTTCGGTGAGACGGACCAAACTATTTTCGTCGATGGCATGATAACCATACTTCAAACGAAGATTGGCAATGACGCTGACGAGGTCGACATTCCCGCAGCGTTCGCCGATGCCGTTGATGGTGCCTTGCACTTGCGTCGCACCCGCCGTTACAGCGGCGAGCGTATTGGCAACGGCCAAATCGCAATCGTTGTGGCAGTGAATGCCGATCGCGCAGCCCACCGCTTTTCGCACTTCGGCGATCACTTCGGCGATGCGTTCGGGCATCGTCCCGCCGTTCGTATCGCACGGAATCACCACCACGGCCCCCGCCTCCTCGGCGGCCTTCAGCGTCTTCAAGGCATAATCCGGGTTCGCCCGATAGCCGTCGAAGAAGTGTTCCGCATCGTAGAAGACCTCGCGGCCTTGCGATCGGCAATACGCGATCGAATCGGCAATCATGCGCAGATTTTCGTCGAGTGTGGTGCCCAACACATCGGTAACGTGAAAGTCCCAGGTTTTACCCACGATCGTGATATGGCTCGTGTTGGCGTCGATCAGGGCTTTCAAACCCACATCGGATTCCGCCGCGGCGTTTTTTCGCCGCGTCATCCCGAAGGCCACGACTTTCGCGTGCCGCAGCGATAGCGTCGGCAAGCTCGCGAAATACTCGGCATCTTTCGGGTTTGAGAGCGGGTAGCCGCCTTCGATGAAGTCCACGCCAACGTCGTCCAACTTGCGCGTGAGCAGCAGCTTATCTTGCAAGGAGAAGTTGATGCCTTCGCCCTGACTGCCGTCGCGGAGCGTGGTGTCGTAAACGAAAACGCGCGACATCGGCGAACTCCTGGCAACGAAAAACCCCGAAGCATTCGGCTTCGGGGTCGGAGAGTAACGG
>JAYSKW010000910.1:0-4117 GCA_043726085.1 Limnoglobus sp. | reverse complement strand
GGTTCGACGCCAAAATGCGAATCATCCGGGACGCCGTGCGAGCCTATCTCAGCGATCCGCTCTACCGACTCCCAAACCGGGCAACTGCGTAAAACGTATCAAGCAATCATTTTGCTAATGTTTATCATATTACTACTTAATATTCTTCGGTAGGAGACTTTGCCACGATTACGCCCCTGCCATTTCCGCATACACATTTTTTTGTATTCTTCGACTCGAGCGGAAAGGTACTTGCTCAGAATATCCGAATGGACTGCTCGCAATTGTTGGCGAAAGTAAGTCTCATTCAAGTCGAAAATGGCGGGGTTCATGGAGTGGGTCTTCGAGCTGAAAAAATCGTCTTTCATTTCGAGTACCAGGGATTTCATACCCTGATATGTCGGCTTTGACGACCAACTCAAGCTGCGACGCTCGACCGAGTTCCGCAACTCATCTTCGCAGATCGGGATCGTCGCGATGACTCGCTCGCGAAGTCCAGACCATTCCGCGAATCCGTCCAATCCATCGAACGCCTTCAACATCGGTATCTCCCCGTTTTCAAAATGAGGCGACTCACGCAAATGTATTATTCTACACGCTTTCTGTGAAGCCAGTTTCGTTATCAGTTCAGCGTGAGGGTGTTGGAAACCTTCGTGCCGTTGTTGCCGCCGAAGCCGCCCTCCACGATCCAAATCTCCATCCCTTGCTGCCTCGGGCGACCGAACCCGCCGCCGAACGATTTGATCGTCAACGTGCCGCGCTGGTCGATGATTCCGAGCATGTCGGCTTCGCTCGTGGAACCGTCGTTGTGCTTGCAGAAGACTTTGTACCGCCCGCCGATCGGACGCCCTTGGAGGAACTCGTAGTCGATCGTGAAATCGCCTTGGCCGGGAAATCCGCCGCCGAACCCGCCACCGCCGCCCCAGCGCGCGTTCGAGATACGGACTTTTTCCCCAGCATTCGGGGCTTGCGGTTGTACGGGTGCGATGGCGTTGTTCGGCAGCGGGGCGAAGTTGTTCGGCATCATCGGCGGTTGCGGGAAGTTGTTCGCCATCTGCGGTTGGGCCGCTTTCGGACTGCGAATGAAGTAGAAACCCAGTACGACCACGATGATCGCGAAGAACCCGATCAACAACCCGCCGAAGATAAACGGGGCCGCGTTCGTCGAGTTTTTCTTCGGCTTACGCCTCTTACGCGGACGATCGAATTCTTCGTCGTCCTCGTCGTCATCGTTGGCTAAACGACGCGAGTTCGATTTCGATGGGCGTCTCGGCGCGTCGTCTTCGTCGACGACCTGCGGCCGCCGGCTCGGCGTCTTGGCCGTAAAGGTGCCGTCGCATTCCTCGCAACGCACGGTCTGCCCGATGATGTCATCCGGCGCAGTGAGCGCCGTGTTGCATTGCGGGCAACGAAGTTTCACAGACATGTCGGCCTCCGAAACGCGGGAATGAGCAGGTAGTATATCACCGCAGGCGGTTCGCACGCTTGCCGTGTAATCTTTCCATTCGAGTCGTGTTGATCTTACTATAACGGAACGGTTACCACCACGAGAACCGAATCATGCGACTGCTTGCGATTGTCGGTCTGTTATCTCTCGTCACGACTGCGACCGCAGAGGGCGTGAAAGAATCGCCCCAGGTGTTGCGGCCCGGCGATGGCGCGATTGGCCGGTTCATTCCGGATCTGCCGTTCACCGATAGCAACGGCAAGGCCGGCACGCTTTCGGACTATCGCAGCAGTCGTTATCTCGTCGTCGCGATGCACGACCCCTCGTGCCCGCTCTGCAAGAAGTTCACGTTCACACTCGCGAAAATCGAAGCCGACTACACGCCGAAGGGCGTCGCGTTCCTGTTCGTGAACCCAACGGCCACAGGAACGGTGGCGACCTTCAAAGGCCGCTTCGCCAGCGATGCGAAGGGGACATTCGCGGCCACACTCGGTGCGAGTACGACGACCGAAGTGATCGTTCTCGATGCCGCGCGTACAGTCGTCTATCGCGGTGCGATCGACGATCAGTACGGCCTCGGCTATTCGCTCGATGCCCCGAAACAGACGTATTTGAAGAACGCACTCGACCACTTGTTAGTCGGCAAAGATCCCAAAGTGAAGGTGACGACCTCGCCCGGTTGTGCGCTCGATCTACCGAAGCCAAACGCGGTGGTGGCGGTGACGTACCACAACCGCATCTCCCGCATCGTGCAACAGAACTGCCAGGAGTGCCACCGTGCGGGTGGCGTTGGCCCGTTCGTACTGATGACGCACGACGATGTCCTTGCCCACAAGGGCATGATTCGCAAAGTCGTCGAAGGCGGGACAATGCCTCCGTGGTTCGCCGCGACGCCGAAGGAAGGAACGCACTCGCCGTTCCGCAACGACAAATCGCTGTCCATCGCCGATAAAGTCGACTTGCTTTCCTGGCTGAAAACGGGTGCCACACTCGGTGACGTCGCCGATGCCCCTCTCGCGAAAGCCTGGCCGAAGGACTGGCAGATCGGCGTACCCGATGCCGTGTTTCAGATGCCGAAGCCGGTCGAGATTAAGGCAACGGGCATCATGCCGTATCAGACCGTCATCATCGAAACGCACCTCGACGAAGACAAATGGGTGCAAGCAATCGAAGTCCAACCGGGTTCGCGAACGACCGTCCACCACGTGCTCGTTCACGTGCTGTCGCCGGGCGGCGGGATCTTGAAGGCACTCCCAGGTGGACGGCCCGGCATTCGCGATACAACCGACGACGACCGCCAAGGCTTCTTCGCCGCGTACGTTCCCGGCAACGGCGCGATTGTGCTTCCCGAAGGTAACGCCAAGAAGTTGCCCAAAGGTGCGATCCTGAAACTCCAATTGCACTACACCCCCGACGGCACTGCGACAACCGACCGCACCCGCATCGGCGTGATCTACGCGAAGAGCGCCCCGCGATTTGAAGTCAAGGTCGGCGCGGTGGCGAACCCGCGGATCAGCATCCCACCGGGTGCAGCCAACCACAAGGAAACGGGCAAACTGGTGCTGCCCACGGAAGTAACGATCACCTCCTTGATGCCACACATGCACGTGCGCGGGAAGGCGTGCCGCTACGAACTGACGACCGCCGACGGCAAGACGACGACCCTTCTCGACGTGCCGCATTACGACTTCAACTGGCAGTTGCCTTACACCTTCACGCAGCCCGTGGTGGTACCCGATAAGAGCACGCTGACGTTCACCGTGTGGTACGACAATAGTACGAACAACCCCGCAAACCCCGACGCCACGAAGACCGTGAAATGGGGTCCGCAAACCTTCGACGAAATGCACCTCGGCTACGTCGAGTACATCGTCGACCGCGAGAAACCCCGCCCCACGAAGCCCGAATCCGCAGCCGTCGCGATCCCCAAAGGCGGCGTCGAAATCCCCGAAGCGTTCAAAGATAACTTCAAGAAGTACGACAAAAACAGCGACGGCAAGCTCGACGAATCCGAGATCGAAGCACTCCCACCGCGAATAAAGACCATCGTGATGGAGTACATCCGCAAGCAGAAGTAGGATTGATTGAAGATGAGCGTTTGCTATCCGCGACTGGTGGCCAAAGATCGGCCACGGCGGCGAGTTTGAAGAATCGCACGCTGACGAATTTGTACCACGAGCGACCGACGTGGCTGGCGAATGCCGATCGCAAACTCGATGCCCCTTGACGGTCTATTGCCGTTGGCCTACGGTTCTTAGGTGGCGTATCTGGCCTGGCCACGGTCTTTTTTTGTAACGAATTGGCGGAACATTCATGCCCGGCACCTGTGTCGTTGGCCTCCAGTGGGGCGACGAAGCCAAGGGGAAAATCGTCGACCTGCTCGGCGATCAGCACGATTTCGTCGTGCGCTTCAATGGCGGAGCCAACGCGGGGCATACCGTCGTCTGGGGCGACCGCAAGTTTGCGCTTTCGCTGTTGCCGACGGGCGTACTGAAGCCACACGTGCAATCGGTGATCGGTAACGGCGTCGTCGTGTACCCGCCGCGATTCATCGAAGAAGTCGAGAAATTGCGTGCGGTGGGCATTCCCGTCGGTGCGAACCTCATGGTCAGCAACCACGCGCACGTGATCTTCCCGTACCACATGGAAGAAGAGCGACTCGCCGAAGCGAACGTCGATGCCAAGCTCGGC
>JAYSKW010000909.1:0-3577 GCA_043726085.1 Limnoglobus sp. | reverse complement strand
ACGACTCGCGATCACGTCGTACCTCAGGCAATGTGGGGAGGTACCAGGCTACCGGCAAACGTGGCGATTGTGCCAGCCTGTATCCCTTGTCAGAATAAGTGGGATCTGCAAGCCGAGTACTTCCGCAACTCGATCATAGTGATGTTGGACAAAGGGTCACATAAGGTCGCCAACCAAATTCTCGAAGGGTCGGTTACCGGGAGCTTGAAGCGCAATCCGAAGGCACTGAAAGCGTTAACTCTCAACCAGCGGATGGTACATCGGAAATCGCCGGGCGGAATTATCACCGGCTCCGGGCGCGGCTTCCAACTAGATTTGGAGCGGTTCGAAATGGTGCCCAAGAAGATTGTACGTGGACTATTCTACCACAAATCACAGGTTCCGCTGTCGGACAAATACGCAGTCCGGGTATTCGAAGGTAATGGGTTTTGGGCAGATCATGCCTTTCAGCGTGTGATAGCGGCAATGAGCTCATGTGCAAGCTTCGGCGATGATGTGTTCCAGGTTCGCTGCGTCCGCGACGTGAATGATTCGCACTCCACGGCGTGGCTTTTGATCTTTTATCAGCAGTTGGCCTTCTTCGCATGGACAGAGCCAGAAATGCCTTCACCTGCGATTGCCTGACGCTTCTTCGCCCGCTTCCTGCCCCGCCCCGCTCACCGAACGGCGTTCACTTTCCCCGCAGCAATTGCGGCTTCGTTGCCTGCGATTGTGGGTGGTTTGCCGTCGCTGCCGGGGTAGATGCGGCGGCGGGCGAGTGGGTAGGCTTCGGTGCGGAGGTGGCCGAGCATGTGGTGGCCGCTGCGGCGTTCGCGTTCGGCGCGGAGGGCGAGGATGTCGATCGGCGCGATGACGATCTTTTCGTTCGGGCCGGGGTCGGCTTGCGCGAGAATGCGGCCATCATAGTCGACGATCATACTGCCGCCGGGCCACGAGAACGGCGGGTAGTTATCGGCGGAAGCGGCCTGATTCGAGGCCACCACGTACGCGATATTTTCCATCGCGCGGCAGCGGTTGATGAGCGTCCACCAGTCCATCGGCGCGGTCGCGCCCCACGGGTCCATGTACGCCGAGACGCGGACGAGAACCTCCGCACCCGCGAGTGCGAGTTCGCGAATCGCCTCGGGAAACAGCCAGTCGTAACAGATTGCGGTGCCGATCTGGCCGATCTCGGTATCGGCAACGGGGAATAGCGGATCGGTGTAGTTTGCCAAGTCGTGCGGGCTGGTGTGAACCTCCCACGGGATCCACGTATTCACTTTGCGGTAGCGATAGAGAATGCCATCGGGCGAAATCAGGCAGGTCGCGTTGAATGCATGGCCGGGAAACCGCGTATCGGATTCAATGAAGCTGCCCGTCTGGATGAATACGCCGTGCTGTTTGCAAAAGCGGTGATAGCGGTCGGTGTGTTCGTTCGGAATTGGCACCGCCAGTTGATCGAGCAGTTCTTCTGCGGTTTCATATATCGGTGCGGCGTGCGCGAACTCGGGAAATGTAATCAGCTTCACATCGCCGAACGGACGATACCCCACGACGGCACGTTCGGCCATCGTCAGCATGTGGCTGACGTTGGAAGCGATCTCGCTCCGGTGCTTCGGGTTCGGTCGATTCGTCTGGCAAGCGGCGGCGAGGTAACGTAGCATATTGTTATTGGTTTTTTGTGGTGCGGGCCGGATGATCATTCGTCACTCACCACCATACGAATTATTCTTCGATCTCGTTCTCCCGAGCTTTTTTCATGGAAACGCCGACCTCTCCCGTGCCTGCTCCACTACCGGTTCGCCGTGCGGGTGGGCGGCGCGTGTTGCCGCAGACACTCACGCCGACGCTGTGGCTGCTGTTGTTTTTCACGTTCTTCTGCGTCGCCGTCCTCGGCGCGAGCGGTGCGTATCTGAGTGCCGTGAGCTTGCTGGAATGGTTCAACAAGTCTCGTGGGGCGAGTTTCTCGACGACGTTCACCTTGTGGATGTTCCTCAGCCACGGTGCGGTCGGGATCGCGATCTTCGTGCCGTTCGTCGTGTTCGCACTTTGGCACATGCGCAAAGGCCTCAAGATCAACAACCCTGCCGCGATCCGGCGCGGCCTCTGGCTCACCGGCATCGGCCTGATTATCGGCGTCACCGGGTTCGCGCTCTTTCAGTTCGACGGCCTGCCGCAACTGCCCACCGGCACGATTTCGCGATCCGCCGTTTACTGGCTGCACGTCGTGTTGCCGGTGATGTCGATCTACGTCTACGTCGCGCACCGTCGCAAGGGGCCGAACATCCGTTGGCGTTACGCGAAAATGTGGGCGATGGGCGTCGTCGCGTTCGTCGGCGGCATGATGGTTTTGCACAGTCAATCGCCCGCGAAGTGGTTCGCGGTCGGCCCGAAGGACGGCGACAAATACTTCCACCCCTCCGAGGCCCGCACCGGCGACGGCAAGTTCATTCCCGTCGAATCGCTAAACTCCGACACCTACTGCATGCAGTGCCACAAGGAGATCTACAACGATCACCTGCACTCGTCGCACAAGTTCAGTTCGTTCAACAATCCCGCGTACTTGTCCAGCGTGCTCGAAACGCGCAAAGTCGCACTCGAACGCGATGGCAACGTCAAGGCGAGCCGCTGGTGTGCGGGTTGCCACGACCCCGTGCCGTTCTTCTCGGGTCTGTTCGACGACCCGACGTTCGACATGGAAAAGCACGTCACGGGCCATGCGGGCATCACGTGCGTGGCCTGCCATGCGATCTCCGAAGTTCACAGCACGACGGGCAATGCCGCATACACGATCGAATCGCCCGACCACTATCCGTTCGCGTTCAGCAGTAGCGACACGATGCGGATGCTGAGCAATCAGATCATCAAGGCGAAACCGGACGTCCACAAGAAATCGTTCCTGAAGCCGTTGCACAAGACGGCCGAGTTCTGTTCGACGTGCCATAAAGTGTCGCTGCCGGTCGAACTGAACCACTACAAGGACTTCCTACGCGGGCAGAACCACTACGATTCGTTCCTGCTGAGTGGCGCATCGGGGAACGGGGCACGCAGCTTCTATTACCCACCGAAGGCGAGCGCGAATTGCTCGACGTGTCACATGAACCTGAAGCCCGCCGGCGACCCGAACGAGAACTTCGCCGCCCGCGATTTCGACGGCACCGGCGTTCGCAAAAACCACAACCACCTGTTCCCCGCCGCGAACACCGGCTTGCCGACGCTGTTGAAAAATGACCCGCGGTATGCGCATCTTTCCGAAGGCTTCGACAAGGCGATCCGCGAACACAGCGACTATCTGCGCGGCACCGATCCCGATGGTAAAGACAAGAAACTCCGCATCGACCTGTTCGCAATCAAAGACGGCGCAACGACCGACGCGGAGAAGCTGATCGCGCCGTTGCGGCCGAACTTGCCGAAACTGAAACCGGGCCAGTCGTACACCGTGGAAGTCGTGATTCGCACGTTGGTCATCGGGCACCATTTCAGCCAGGGCACCGTCGACTCGAACGAAATCTGGGTGGACTTCCAGGCGAAGAGCGGCAGCAAGGAAATCGCACGCAGCGGCGCTCTCAGCGGACCGAACGACACCGGCGAACTCGAC
>JAYSKW010000908.1:0-2336 GCA_043726085.1 Limnoglobus sp. | reverse complement strand
TTCTTCGCGGGGACGGCTATCCTCATGAAACTGCTCGAGCAGACGCCGGGTGTGTTCCCGATCATGGCGAAAGATGGTTGGCCGAAGAACGAGAAGCTCCTCGACACCGCCGACACGATTCTCTTTTACATGGACGGCCGCAACGGTCACCCCGTCGTGCAAGGCGACCGCATGGACAAGATTCAGAAACTGATGGACAAAGGCACCGGCTGGGTAAACCTGCACTACGCCGTGGACTATCTGCCGCAGCATGGCAAGCGCGTTCTCGGCTGGATGGGTGGCTATTACGAGCCGGATTACAGCATCAACCCGCACTGGGACGCCGAAGTGCGCAGTCTGCCGAAGCACCCGACGACGCAAGGCGTGAAGCCGTTCACGATCCGCGACGAGTGGTATTACAACATGCGATTCGTCGACGATATGAAGAACGTCACGCCGATTCTGCAAGCATTACCGCCCGATGGCACGCGCGGCACGAAGGCCGCCAAGGCACGTGCGGGGATGATCGAAACGCTGGCGTGGGCATACGATCGCGAGAAGGACGGCGGCCGTGGCTTCGGCTTCACCGGCGGGCATTTCCACCGCAACTGGGCCGACGAAAACTTCCGTCGCATCGTCGTCAACGCGATCCTCTGGACGGCGAAAGCCGAAATCCCCGCAACCGGCGCAAAGGTCGATTTCAACAACGAAGACCTGAACATCAACCTCGACAAAAAGGGCAAGGACGAGTTCAAGCCGATCCTGCCACCGATGGCCGCGAAGAAATAATCCCCGCCGCGCTGTCTCTTTGTGAGGTTCCCATGCGAACGTTGCTCGGTTTTGCGGTATTGGCGTGGCTCACTTCGCCCTGCGCGAATGCCATCGAGCCGGTCGAGAAGCCGACGAACATTTACGCCGTCGTGGCGGGGGTGTTGCAGTGGCCGGGGAATGCGCTCGCGGGCTTCCCGACGAAGCACCGCAAAGACGAAGAACTCCACGAGACGCTGCTCGCACGCGGTGTGCCGGCGAAGAACATGCGGTTGTTACTCGACGAGCAAGCGACGTACTCGGGGATTCAGCGGGCGGTTCGCGATATCGCCGGTGCGGCCTCCGCCGATGCCACGTTGTTCTTCTATTATTGCGGCCACGGTTTCGAGGCGAAAGCGGGCGATGTCTGCTTCGCGAACTACGACCTGAACACGAAGGCCGCCGTGCGAACGGGGCTGCTTGCTTCCGATATTGCGAAGATCATCGGTAAGTCGTTCAAGGGGAAGCGGGTCATCTTGCTCGCCGATTGCTGTTGCTCCGGTGGGCTGAGCGAAACGGGGAAAACGCTCGCGAAATCCGGCTTTGAAGTGGCTACGCTCACGTCGTCCGATGCAAGCACGCTCTCCACGGGAAACTGGACGTTCACGCAGTCGATCATCGATTCGCTAAAGGGCGATACGCTCGCCGATGCGAACCACGACGGCACCGTCACACTCGGCGAAATGGCGGGCGAAGTGAAGGAAGCGATGCGAGTATTGGAGCGCCAGAAAAGCCACTTCAGTACTCACGGTCTCAGCAGCGATTTCCCCGTGGCGACTTCAAAGGCCAGCCGACCAATAACGGGAAAGGATGCGATTCTGCCGGGCCAGTACGTGCTTGCACCCGACGGGAAACGCACGCGGCCAGGGCGCGTTGTGAGTGTTGCGGATGCGAAATATACCGTCGTGTTTTTTGACTACACCGACAAACGCGCGGTCGAAGTGAGTGCCAAAGACCTGTCTACGATCCCCGACGATTGGGGAACGCGACCCAAAGTGGCGATGAAAGCCGAGATCGAAGTCGAATGGAAAGCGGCGTGGTACCCGGCAGTGGTACTCAAGAAAGACGGTTTGAAAATGTTCATCCATTACGTGAACTTCGACGACACGTGGGACGAATGGGTGACCGCCGAGCGCATGCGCCCGCTCAGGAAGTGACGCGGGTTCTCGCCCTGCCGAGTGCCGCGACGGTGAAAATGAGCGGGTACAGTTTCTCGAAGTACCACAGCTTCGCGAAGTAAAACCCGATCGGCGACGGTTCGCGAAACCGTCCCGATTCGACGGATTCGATGAGCCAGGCGATACCGCGTTGAACTCGAATATCACTGGTTGCCAAGTCCAGAAGCACTTCCACTGCCACCGCCGTTTCTTCGACGCTACTCGGGCAATCGATCGCGCCGCCCCAGCCGCCGTCGGCATTTTGCACGCTCAATAAGTAGCTGACACCGCGTTGGCACTGCGTCGTGTGTGCCAGTTGCAAATCGCGATACGCCGCGAGAACGCGGGCGGTGCCGTAGACGGGATTGATGTCGTCGGGGGCGTGCTGGTTAC
>JAYSKW010000907.1:0-1919 GCA_043726085.1 Limnoglobus sp. | reverse complement strand
CGGATGAATCGACATCGTGATATTTCCCGAAATGCACCTCCACCGCGACATCCTGAATGCGGTAGCCGGCCAGTACGCCGCGTTCCATCATCTCCTTGCAACCCTTCTCGATGGCAGGCAGAAAGTTGTTCGGGATCGTTCCACCAACGATGTGGTCGATGATCGCGAAGTTCATCAGTGGGTCGTAGTGGACTGCTCGCATTTTCTCGAAGTTCGACTTGTTCGCGAAGTTCGCTTCGAGTTGTTCCTGCGTCTTGATGTCGCGCGGCAACGGGTACAATCGCATGTGAACTTCGGCGAACTGCCCGCGTCCGCCGGTCTGCTTCTTAAGCTTGTACTCTGCCTCCGCTTTCGTGCCAATCGTCTCGCGATAGGGCACCTTCGGCTCTTTCGTAATTACGTCCAGATCGTAGCGATGTTTCAACCGTTCCTGCACGACATCGAGGTGCAGTTGGCTGACGCCGCACATCACCATTTCGTGCGTCAGCGGGTCGTGTGTGATCTTCACCGTCATGTCTTCTTCTGCGATTTTGTGCAAGCTCGTGGCGATCTTTTGCTCGTCGCCGCGATGTTTCGGCGTGACCGCCACTCCGTACATCGGCACAGGAAAGTGCATTTCGGCGACCATCGGTGCATCGGCCCGGAAAGCAATCGTATCGCCGATGTGCAAGCCATCGACCTTCGACACGGCGACGATGTCCCCCGGCACCGCTTCGTGAATCGGCACGTGCGATTTGCCGTTCATCTGGAGCAACTGTCCGACGCGAATCGACTTGCCGTTGTTCAAGTCGATGATCGTGTGGTTCGGAGTCAGCACTCCGGAGAGCACGCGAATAAAACTCAGGTGCCCGACGTAGCGATCGTTGACAACCTTGAAGACGTGCCCGAGGAATTCGGATGCTTCGGTCGGCTCAGCGAGTTTCGTCGTGCCGTTCGAACCGAACGATAACCCTTCGAGTTTCTTGCGGCTGATACTCGGCGAAAGGCCGTACTTTTCGAGTGCCTCAAGGAGTTCCTTGATACCGCGATCGCGCTTCGCTGACGTGCAGAAAATCGGCACGACGTAGCCCGCGAGCAAGCAGCGCGGCAACGCCTCTTCGAGTTCGGAATCGCTGATCGTACCTTCGTTGAGATACTTGTCCAGAAGCGTTTCGTTGACTTCAACGATGGCTTCGATGAGTTGCGTACGGGCTTCGCGCTGGTCGTACGGGAACGTCGTTGGCACGTTCGTCGACTTGTGGACGATGTCGATGACGCCGGAGAAATTGGCACCGAGATTGTTTGGCATGTTGAAGAGCACGCAGTTCTTGCCGAACGCTTCGCGGATCGAATCGACGACGCCGGAAAATTGCACGCCGTCCGCGTCGATCTTGTTGATGACGAATGCCCGCGCGAGGCCGCGTTTGCCCGCTTCGAAGAACATCCGGCGCGTATCGACTTCGATGCCGTTCACCGCTGACACCACGATGACAGCCGTCTCGACGGCGGACATCGCTTCGAGGGCCGCACCGATGAAATCGGGCGTGCCGGGCGTGTCGAGGATGTTCAGGTGTTTGCCACCGTGGTCGGCGTGAAGGACGTGCGTATCGATGCTGAAGTGGTGGCGTTTTTCGTCTTCGTCGATGTCGCCCGCCGAGGTGCCATCGTCGACACTCCCGAGCCGATCAACCGCGTGGGCTTTGAATAAAAGTGCGTCGGCCAGGCTGGTTTTGCCCGCAGAACGATGCCCGACGAGCGCAATATCGCGCACGTCGTCGACCATATGCTTAATCATGAAAACCTCCCGTGGGAAACGGGCCGCAGCGATTGCTGGGCCTTCATCGCAGGTGGCTCACAGTGGCGCGAGCGGCACGTTCCGTCTGGAGAGGCGGTCGGTCGGGTGCGTCAGAGGAGTCGCCTTACATCGTTGCATCCTTCGA
>JAYSKW010000906.1:0-3489 GCA_043726085.1 Limnoglobus sp. | reverse complement strand
TGCCCATCAGAACGAGCGCGATCAGGATCGCGCCTTGCTCGCGGATTTCTTTCCAAAGTACGGCACGGGTCATGGCTACACCCCTTCTTCGTACAGTTCGTTTTCCAGTTCTTCACCCGTTCGCAACCGCACCGGCGATGGCTTCCGTCGCGTGTCGGCCTTCGCCATCAATGCCGCATACACGTCTTCCAAATTCACGGCGGCTTCTTCGGCGTCGGTCAAATCTTCGCGAGCGAGGAACGTGCCCAAGGCGTCGGGGTCGGGGTTTTGCAACAGCACCTGCATGAATTTCCCGACCCGCTTCGTTTGCAACACTTTGCCGATCGACGAGAGATCGGGCATCGTTCCCGACGCACGGAATTCGACGCGACGAAAGTTCTTACGCAGATCGTCGAGCGGGGCCGCGAGCGAGACCACGCCATCTTGTACGAAAGCGGCATGGGAGGCGAAGCGTTCGAGTTCGGAAATCGAGTGGCTCGAAATGAGGATCGTGCGGCCCTCCGCCGCGAGTTCGACGAGGCTCGAAAGGAACTCGCGGCGCGTGAGTAAGTCCAGGCCCGATGTCGGTTCGTCGAGCAACAACACCTGCGGATCGGCCGCGAGCGCGAGTGCCAAACCGACGCGTGCGTAACCGCCCTTCGACATCTCTTTCAGGCGCTTCGATGGGTCCAGTGCCAGCTTTTCGACCCAGGCGGAATAGAGTTCGCCGAAGCCCGTGCGGTGAAACGATGCGGTGAACCAGCCGATCTCGGCGACGGTCATCCAGTCGTAGAATCGCGGTTTTTCGGGGACGTAGCCGACGCGGTGCCGGAGTTCGTAGGCGCGCGACCAGCAGTTCAGCCCGAGGATTTCCGCGTGCCCCGAATGCGGTTGCACCAACCCCGTGAGGACTTTCATCGTCGTCGATTTGCCTGCGCCGTTCTCGCCGAGGAGCGCGAACACGGAGCCTTTCGGCACGGTGAGCGAAAGCCCGTTCACTGCGGGCTTCCCACGATACCGCACCAGCAATTTCTCGATGACTATCGCCTCGCCGTCGATCATGGCGGCCCCTTTCGCGTAGGTGAATTACTTAGCTTGACCGTTGCGGGTGGAGTTCAACCGCGGCCATTCGTCTTCGACCATTTTGCAAACGTCGACTGCCGACAACCCCGCAGAAGCGGCCTCGCGCAGTGCCTCGCGCAGCCGGAGCAAGACGATGGCACGCCGTCGTTCGCGGCAACGCTTCGGCCCCTCGGCGGTAATTTCCATACCCAGCCCACGCTTGGTTTCGAGGATTCCCGCCCGTTCGAGTTCTTGATAGGCACGCACGACGGTGTTCGGATTCACGACGAGTTCCGACGCCAGATCGCGAACGCTCGGCACCATCTCACCGGGGCTGAGATCGCTCGCCGCTACGGCAAAGACGATCTGCCCGATGATCTGTTCGTAAATGGGAACCGGGGATTCCGGTCGCACGCGGATGGTCATTGCACTCGCACAAAGAGTGTTGGTGTATCAGTTGACTAGTACGGTAACACCAGTCGTTAGATCGAGTCAAGCAAAAACTATCCAATTTTCCCACCGACGAGTTTCGCGTCACCTTCGCCCGAATCTCGATCTACGACAGATACCGTTGACACGATTGGAAACCGCGTTATAAGACGTGACGCAATCGGCGAATTGGGAGCGGCGAATGTCCGACGATGTGACCCCGGTATCGGTGTTGATGGGGGAAATCCGCAGGTTTGCGGAGGTCCGGGGCTGGGAGCCTTACCACTCGCCGAAGAACCTGGTAATGGCGCTCGCGAGTGAAGTGGGCGAGCTTTGCGATTTGTTTCGCTGGCTGACACCGGAAGAATCGCGAGAGATCGTTCACGACCCCGCCCGTCGCAAGGCGGTGGCGGATGAGATCGCCGACGTGGCGAATATCGTACTGCTGTTGAGTATGCACGCGGGGATCGACATGACGACCGCGATCCGCGAGAAGATGGTCGATAACGCGAAGAAATATCCTGCACCGGTGGCCGGTGCGGAGATCGGTTTGCCGAGCTGAGTGGGAGTTCTCAGCAACCGGTATCGTTCTTGGGGAAGAACGGCACTGGTGTCTATATTTGCCTTGTTTCGTAGGGGGGCGGTATCATGCGCATTCGACCGATTTGGGTCTTGGTTCCGTCCTTCGCCGCAGCCGGCGTCTTCACGTATTCCGTCGTATCCGCACAAGAAATACCGCCACCATTCGGGTATTACCCACCGAAGGTTTCGCCTTCGACCAACACGAACGGGCAAGGCCCCACGTACATTCGACCGTTGAACGGGCCAGGCCAAAACTCGTACCCCGCAGCACCCGCAGGTACGGCCGACTACGGCTCCGCGTTGCCCGCGCCAACGGTGACGTACCCCGATCCCGCAACGGGGCGAACGAAGCTTACGCAACCGGTCACGGCTGGCCCCGTAGGCAGAACCGCACCGACGGTTCGCCTCGCTTCGGCTACGGAACCCGTCGCGAACGTGCCTTCGCCGAAGTTTAACGTCGAGCCACCCGCACCGACGCTCAAGATGATCCCGCCCGACGCGAACCTCGTACCGCGAGTTCCGTCACCGACGTTCGGTACGCCACTGGCACCACCGAAGTTGACGGTCGAATCGTCGATGCCGCCCGAACCCAAACCCCTCCCGTTGACGGCACCGATTCAATTCGGGCCAACGCCACTGATCCCGGTACTGACAGCACCACCCGTCATTTCGGTCGTGACGCCGCCACCGAGTGCGCCGAGCGGACCGACGATGCTCATGCCGGTGCCGAGCATGGCCGCCGAGCCGCTGGAAGCCAAAGCACCGACCATTCGCACCGCATCCAGCCCGTTCCCGACGACGCCGCAATCCGCCAAGAGTTCGCCGGCGATCGGCCTCGAAGTGATCGCACCGGAGACGATCGGCGTCGGGCAAAATTTGACGTACGAATTGGTCGTTCGCAACACGGGAGCCAGTTCCGTGGCGAATGTTCGCGTCGAAGAAGAGATCTCGGCGGGAGCGAAATTCGTATCGAGCGACCCGAGCAGCGAGCGTTCCGGCGAGCGACTCACGTGGACGCTCGGCGACATCGATGCGGGCGGGGAAAAACGGATCAAGATTACAGTCAAGCCTGCCGATGAAGGCGAAGTCCGAAGTCGTGCGATCGCCACGTTCACGACGGCCACCGAGGCCCGCGTCAAAGTCACGCGGCCAAAAATTGGCCTTTCCGTCAAGGGAATCGAATCGGCCCGCGTCGGCGATGAAGTCGCCTTCCAGATCCGCATCGCGAACACCGGAACGGGCACCGCCGCGAAGCTGATGCTTCAAGCGAAACTGTCCGACGGGTTGCACCACCCGCAAGGTGGCGTGATCGAAGCGGAGATTTTGAACCTGACCGCAGGGGAATCGAAAACGATTACCCTCCGCGCACTGGCCACGAAAGCGGGTGCGCATTCTTGCTCGATCGTGGCATCGGCCGATGGCAACCCGGCGGAAACG
>JAYSKW010000905.1:0-1654 GCA_043726085.1 Limnoglobus sp. | reverse complement strand
GTTCCACGCCCTGGCGAACGACAAGATTCCCACGGGAAACCTGAAGTTCGTCCACGAATTGCAGGACATCGAGACGCTGAATCGCCGAGCACTCAAGGGCGAACTCGAAGTCACGGCCGTGAGCATTCACGCCTATAGCTTCCTGCTGGAGAAGTACGCCTTGCTGCCCACCGGTTGTAGCATGGGCGACCACTACGGGCCGATGGTCGTCTCGAAGAAGCCGCTGAAGATCGGCGATCTCGCGGGCATCACCATCGCCGTACCGGGGACGCTGACCACGGCGTTCCTGACGTTGCAACTCCTCTTCGCCGATGCGCTGCCGGGTACCAAGGTGCGCTACGAAGTCGTTCCGTTCGATGAAATTCTGAACGTCGTCGAAGCCGGAAAATACGATGCCGGTTTGATCATCCACGAAGGCCAACTGACGTTCCAGAACCAAGGCTTGCAACTCGTCGTCGATCTGGGTGTCTGGTGGCAGGACAAAACCGGGTTGCCGTTACCCCTCGGTGGCAACGTCGTTCGCAAAGATCTCGGCACGGAAACCATGCAGGAAATCAGCCGGTTGCTGAAGCTCAGCATCCAATACGGATTGGAACATCGCCGGGAAGCCCTCGATTACGCTTTGAAGTATGCCCGCGATATGGACGTGACCCTCGCGGATAAATTTGTGGGCATGTACGTGAACGAGTGGACGCTCGACTACGGCGATCGCGGCCGGGCCGCAGTGCGAATGCTCTTGGGCGAAGCGCACAAAGCCGGCATCATTCCCGCCCCCGTCGCGGTAGAATTCGTGGAATGATTCGCAATGGTACGTTACAGTGAAGTCATGAATCACCTCTCACGAATAACTTTCGATCCGCAAATCTGCCACGGCAAGCCGTGTATACGCGGGTTACGCTACCCCGTGGAAATGCTGTTGGATTTGCTCAGCTCGGGAATGACCCACGAGGAAATCCTCGATGATTATCCCGATCTCGTGAAGGACGACATACTTGCGGTGTTCGCATTTGCCAGCAAGCTCTCGCAAACGAAACAGTTGCAACGAGTTTTCGCGTGAAATTCGTTGTCGATGCACAGTTGCCCCGCAGAATGGCCGGATGGCTCACCCCTTCGGTTGCGACATTGTTCACACTTTGGATCTACCTGCCGCAAACAAGACACACGACAACGAATTGATGGAATTCGCAGATCGAGAAGATCGAATCGTTATCACAAAGAATTCGGATTACGTCGATTCGCACCTGATCAGCGACACGCCGAAAAAGCTCTTGTTGGTATCGACCGGAAATATCAGCAACCGCCAATTGGAGGTTCAGTTTGTCGCTGCGATTCCCACACTTCTCTTGGAATTCGCTACCCACGCATTCTTGGAATTGGGCCAAGCAGGCGTCGTGATTCGCGGATAAATTAGTGGCTTCATGATTACGCTCTTCACCTTCCAAGCGCCGCCCGGTGAGTGCGGCTACCTGCCCGACCGCGAATGGTCGCTGCGCTACGACGTGGTTGGTGATCTCAGCCCCGAGGAATACGGCGAACGCCTCCGCCAAGGCTGGCGGCGCTTCGGCTTCCAACTCTTCCGACCACAATGCCAAAACTGCCGGGAGTGCAAATCGCTCCGGGTGAACGTGAATCAATTTGCGATCAGCCGGTCGCA
>JAYSKW010000904.1:0-2414 GCA_043726085.1 Limnoglobus sp. | reverse complement strand
GTGGTTAAAGCGTGCGAAGCCGCTTTTTTCGCCAACGCAAGGCGAATGAGCCGCAGGCTGGACAAACCACGACATCAATTGTGAAACGGACCATTAAGCGACATCATCCTCGGCCTCGGGAGAGAGTTCGACTGGCAAGTTCATTGCCCCAAACTCCGGAGAACGCGCGCCTCGACCTCTGGCCAAGGACGCATCGCGCTAGGGTTCGCATCCATCGAAGCGAGCCTGCGTGTGATCTCGCGATCCTCGTCGTCGGTGAGAGGATCGGGTGGCTGATCCGGCAAGCTGTCCAGTATCTCCGATACGAGTTGAACTCGTTCTGCCGTGCTCAGCCGTTCGAGGCCGAGCGAATTCATTAGCGAAGACATCGGCGTACTCCCATATATTGCAAAAAACGCCTGCGGAATGCATCCGCAGGCGTGACGTTGTGTTGTTGCCGGGGTTACCAGTCGCCGCCGCCACCGCCGAAGTCGCCGCCACCGCCACCGAAGTCGCCGCCTCCTCCGGTATCGCCACCACCCCAGTCGCCACCGCCGCCGGTATCGCCGCCACCGGCGTCGCCGAAGTCGCCATCGCCACCTTCGGCCCCGCTCGAGTAGTCGCCGTCGCCGGTATCGGTGTTGCCGTTGTCGTTATTGCCGTTGTTGTACGAGTCGCCGGCCATGGCATCGTTGTGCATGCCGCCGCCGAACATGTTGTTGTACAAGTAGGCCCCGGCCATACCGCCGAGCATCCCGCCCATCAGGCCGGACATGAACCCGCCGCCACCGCCGCCACCACCGTAGCCGCCGCCCCCACCATAACCGCCGCCACCACCACCGCCGGTGAAGGCACGGATGAGGCCCACGACGAGCCAGATGCCGAGTAACGCGACGATCCCGATGCAGACGTAACTCATGATGTTCGATCCTCCAGCGGCTTTTGCAACACTGTTGTTCGTACGGCCCGTTTTCTTGTCGGGTGCCGATGTCTCTTTCAGATCGTCGATGACGATCTGGGTTGCGGATTTCAACGCCGCATCCATCTCCTTCTTCGCTTCATCGCCATCGAGCTTTCCCTCTTTGACCTTCCGCAAGGCATCGAGGTAGAACTTCGACACTTCGACCGCTTTCGCGTCGTTGAAGTGGCGGAACACATCGGACTCGCGGTCGGAGACCGTAACCGCCTGGATCATTCCCGACGTGGCATCTTTGTAAACGAGCGTGAAGATGTCGCCCTTCGAGTCCTTGTTGCGGGCGAGATCGCGTGCCCACTCGCCGAACAGGCGGTTGCGGCCGTTCGCGTCTTTGGCTTTGACGATCGCTTCGAGTTCGGACTTCTTCGACTCGGGAACGCGGCTCGCCGTTACGACGGCATAGTGCGTTTTCGATAGGAACGTCGTTTCGTTGAAGGTCTCTTTCGCCTTCGATAAGGCCTCTCGGCTGAACAGTCCCGCCCCATCGTCGACAGTCATGACGCCGGGATTCGAGGCCTGGACGGGCGCGGCGATGAAGCCGCCCGCGATCACGGCGGCGAACAACGCCAGCTTTCGGAACAATCGGTTCAAGGTTCTCTCCTTACCCGTGTGGGGTTCTGTTGGGAATGTTACAGTATCGTTCATTCGTCTGCCATCATCGGACATTTTATGTTCAAAAGCGACCGACAAGCCAGAGAAACCGATTCGATTTCGCGATTTTGGGTGAATCCGACGCGCGTCGCCCATTTCAGCATAATATACCATAACCGCGAGAACGCCGCTAACGAGGATCGATTTGTGCCGAAGATTCGTGCGACAACCATCTGCGCCATCAAGACTTCCGCCGGATCGGCCATCGGTGGCGACGGTCAAGTGACGCTCGGCAATATGGTCATGAAGTCCGATGCGAAGAAGATTCGCAAACTCTACGACGGTAAGGTGATTGCCGGTTTCGCCGGTGCCGCCGCCGATGCATTCTCGTTGCTCGAACGATTTGAAGCGAAGCTGCGTGACCACCAAGGTTCGGTTCCCCGCGCCGCCGCCGAACTGGCGAAAGAGTGGCGAACCGACCGCATTCTCCGGCGGCTCGAAGCGATGATGATCGTCATGGACCGCGAACATATGCTGTTAATCAGCGGCACCGGCGACGTAATTTCCCCGACCGATAGCGTGCTCGCGATCGGCTCCGGCGGGCCATACGCCCTGGCCGCCGCACGGGCACTACTCGCCCACACGACGCTCACCCCCGCCGACGTCGTACGCCGCTCGTTGGAGATCGCCGGTGATATTTGCATTTACACGAACCGGAACATCGAAGTCGTCGAAGTGAGTTGATTGACGTTCAAACAAAACGAATCCCGTTAGCCCGACGCGCAAGTTTTGAAGTTGCGCTATTTTCCGTGCGATAACATCGTTTTCCTAGGCAATTTCGAGTTCTTTCGATCCAGGCACCGTAAAA
>JAYSKW010000903.1:0-1154 GCA_043726085.1 Limnoglobus sp. | reverse complement strand
ACGGAAATGTCGAAGTTCATCGCGCCGAACTTCGATCAGGCGTACTCCGCGTTGCTCGAAGACCTGGCCGAACGCGGTTTGCTCAAGACGACGATGGTGACCGCGATGGGCGAGTTTGGCCGCACTCCGAAGATCAACCCTGCCGGTGGCCGCGACCACCACCCCGGCGTTTTGTCGATCCTGATGGGCGGCGGTCCGCTGAAGGGCGGGCAAGTCGTCGGCGAATCCGACGAACTCGGTTACGCCCCGAAGACGCGGCCGATCACCACCGGCGAAGTGGCAGCGACGATCATGCAGGGCCTGGGCCTCGACTACCACAAGGAACTCCCCGGCCCCCAGAACCGCCCGATCCCGATGGTCGATTACGGTATCAAACCGATCGCCGAGTTGTTTTAATCCCCGATGCCTCCCTCCCCACCGACACTAATGCACCGCTTTCTCTACGCCTCGCTCGTATCGCTACTGTTTGCCTCGTTCGCGGGTGCTGCCGAGGTGCCGAGCTTTCGCAATCAGATCATCCCGCTTCTAACGAAGACCGGTTGCAACTCCGGTGCGTGCCACGGCGCGCTCGCGGGCAAGGGCGGGCTGAAACTGTCGCTACGCGGGTTCGATCCCGAGTCGGATCACTTCGTGCTGACGCGGCAGGCACTCGCGCGTCGGGTCGATTTAACCAACGCAGCGGATAGCTTGCTTTTGAAGAAAGTCACGCGCACGATGCCGCACGGTGGTGGGCGACGCATCGAAGTGGGCAGCGCGAACTACACGCTGTTACTCGAGTGGGTTCGCGGCGGTGCGGTTGGGCCACGCGAAGGCGAGCCGGATTTGAAAAGCCTGGAGCTACTGCCGAAATCGGCGATGGCCAAGCCAAAAGATACGCTGCGTGTCACGGTGAAAGGCACCTACTCCGATGGCACCGTTCGCGATGTCACGGCATGGACGAAATTCGGTTCGAGCGAAGAACCGGTTGCCACCGTCGACGATGACGGCCAGGTGACAGTCGTGACCAGCGGCGAGGCGGCGATCACCGCGAACTTCGGTTCGCGCGTTGCGACGATGACCGTCACGGTGCCGTACGCGAATGCCTTCGCCGACGATGTCTACGCGAAATCGCCACGCCGAAACTTCATCGACGAACACGTCCTTCGCAAACTGCA
>JAYSKW010000902.1:0-3462 GCA_043726085.1 Limnoglobus sp. | reverse complement strand
AGACCAAAAGCACATGAACTACCCGACCGACTATCGATTGTCGGGATCGTCGATGGCACACCATCTGCGGGCCTGTTGATACTACTCACAGTAAAAATGTTGCGTAAAAATCATTACACTGTTCTCCTCGGTCCGACATTGATCGAAGGTATGATTGCGACAACAAAAAAGCACCTCGAAAGTGAAATGAGCGCGAGTCGCGATCTGTTTCCGATGGATTATGAATCGATGCCGTTCTTCGCTGGCGAGTTGGTTGTTGGCGTCATGAGCCTCACGCAGATCGAGTCGGCAATGCGTGCTTACGATCTATTCCACAGTCATGCATCGTACACGCCAGGCTATCGCGACACGCTGGCAACGGCATGGTCGTGGATGTACGAAAATACCCCTAAACGGTTCGACGTGACAGTATCTGCAATGCCGAAGTCTAGCTCGGTTCGCATACTGACAGAGTCAGTTCAGGTTTGATCTGCACTTAACTTATTCATTCGGCAGTGGGTTCCGTGCGAAGATCCAGTCTTCGATTGGCTGGCCGTTGACGAGGTGCGTCTCGACGAATTCGGGGATTCGTTCGGCGGTCATGCCGTGGTACCACGTGCCTTCGGGGTAGACGACGAGTATCGGCCCGCTGGCGCACACGCGCAGGCACTGTACCTTCGTCCGGTAGCAGGCGGCTGGCCCCGTGGCGAGCGACAAATTCCGCCGTTTCAGTTCGTCCTTGAGCACTTCCCACGATTTCGCACCGGCATCGGTGGAACAACACGCATCGCCGATGCATAGAAACACGTGCCGATGATACTCGCCGATCTTCAGTTTCTTCGCGATCGCTTCGAGTGCATGCTGTTCGTCCACCGTTAGCCTTCCATCACTTCTTTGGACTTCTTGTCGGCGGCTTCGTCGATCTTGAACTCGTACAGTTTCAACAGTTCCTGGATGCGATCTTTGCCCGTATCGCGTTCGTCTTCGGTCATCGCCTTCGCCTTCTCGGCATCGTCGTAATGCTTGTTCGAGTCGCGGCGAATGTTGCGGCACGACACCTTCGATTCTTCGGACTTCTTCTTGATCTGTTGCACGAGTTTCTTGCGTTGATCGCCGCTCATCGGCGGGATCGTCAAGCGAATGACTTTGCCATCGTTGTTCGGCGCGAGGCCGAGATCGCTACCGCGAATCGCCTTCTCGATCTCTTTCAAATCGTCCGCGCTGAACGGCTTGATCACGAGCGTCGAAGGGTCCGGGCAGGAGATATTCCCCACGTTCTTGACCGGTGTCGGCGAGCCGAAATAATCGACGCGCAAAGAGTCCAACATCGCAGGTGTGGCACGCCCACTGCGGAGGCCCTTCAGGTCGTTCCGCAGAACGTCGAGGGCCTTCTCCATCCGGTCGGTGCAGTCTTTGAAAAACTGTGCAGCGTTCATGTTCGTCTCGGTATGAGAAGCACCCAGGGGTACGACGAAACGTCTAACCCTGGGCTATGGGATACAACCCCGTTGGGGTAAAAACAAAACGCAGGTGAACTGTCACTCGGATACCAGTGTGCCGGTGGCCAGCCCGGCGACGGCTTTCTCGATCGCCGATTCCCGCTTGTAATTGAAGATCAGGATCGGCAATTTCGCCCCTTGGCACATGTCGAACGCGCTGATGTCCATCACGTTTAGCTTGTCGGCCATCACCTTCGTGTACGTGAGGCGGTCATAGCGCTCGGCGTACGGATCTTTCTCCGGGTCGGCGGTGTAGACGCCATCGACCTTCGTTGCTTTCAATAATATGTCCGCACCGATTTCGCGGCCACGTAGCGCCGCGGCCGTGTCGGTCGTCACGTATGGGTTACCGGTGCCACCCGCGAAGATCACGACGCGGCCTTTTTCGAGGTGCCGGATCGCTCGCCGACGTAGGTACGGTTCGCACACCATGTCCATGTGAATCGCCGACATCAACCGCGTCGGCATGTCCAAGCTTTCGAGCGTATCTTGCAGTGCCAGGCCGTTCATGACCGTCGCGATCATGCCCATGTAGTCGGCCGTCGACGCTTTAATCGTGTTCAAACCGGCCGAAAACTGCGCCCCACGCAACAGATTCCCGCCGCCGACAACGATGGCCAACTGCACCCCCCGCTGCGCCACCCGTTTGATTTGATGCGCCATCGCCAGCGTTTCATCGAGGCTGATTCCGCTACTCTTCCCGCCGTGGCCGAACGCCTCGCCGCTAAGTTTGAGCAAGACTCGCTTGTAAATCGGCTTCAAGGGATCGTCGTTCATTGTTATCCTGGGCGATGGCGAACTTCCACCGGGACAAGCCCGGTGGCTCGTAAGCCGGGTGGCTCGTAAGCATTCACCCACCCAATATAGATTCTCACCCGCGCATGACCAAGGAAGCCACGATACCGTTTGTATCGATACGCGAACCGCAACCCGAGTCCGATCGGGCTTGGGAAGTCAGACAAAACCGATTACTTCTGAATCATGTTCACCACCAGCAGTGCCAGTCCGACGACTGCGAGCAAAAGGCTGCCGAGGATGATCGTTCGCAAGAGCGAATACATGCTGTGCAGTTTGCCGAGTGCCTTCATGAGGTGCCAGATGTCTTCGTTCTTGGTTTCGACGACTTTGCGAAACGCATTCGCGGAACCGCCCGTCCAAAAGCCGATCGACAGGCAGAGCAACATCGCCGCCGCCAGCCCCACCGTCGGTGCGTAACCGGCGTGGCTTTGCAGTGACGTCACCAGTTGCAGCGCGAAGAAAATCGTGAACGCCAACCCGAGCAGCAACATCAACGAGGCGAGCGCCTTCATCGAATCGGCCAGCCCGCTAATCGTGCGGTTGTGCTCCTCGGTGAACTCGAATTGCTGCGATTTGAACTCCGGCGTCGGTTCGTTAGCCATGGGATGCCTTTCGAATAGTGAACGTCTCTGAGTTGTTTTTAGGCAACGTTACTCGAATTCCACTTCGCCGCCGCGCTTCACGTTGAAGTACTTCGCGTTCGGGTGATGGAAGATAATTGCGGTCGTCGACTGTTCGGGTTCGAGCAGGAATTGCTCGGTGAGCGTGATGCCGACTTGCGTTGGGTCGATCAACTCGAACAGGCCGGTTTGATCTTCTAGGCGCGGGCAGGCGGGGTAACCGAAGGCGAAGCGGCGGCCGCGATAGTGCCCCTTGAACAGCTTCTCGATCATCGGGCTGTCTTTGCCACCGATGCCCCACTCGGCACGTAGATGTTTGTGGAAATACTCCGCAAACGCTTCCGCCGATTCGACCCCGAGGCCGTGCAGGAACAGATAATCCTGGTATTTGTTCTCCGCCCGCAGTTCGTTGCAAACGACGGTTACTTCGTGGCCGACGGTCACCGCCATCATGCCGATGTAGTCGACCGGCTTGCCGTCGACGGCGGCTTCGACGTAATCGCTGAGGCAGAGGAAGTCGCCGAAATCCTGACGCGGGAAGGTGAACTTCTGCAACACGGTGGCAC
>JAYSKW010000901.1:0-2176 GCA_043726085.1 Limnoglobus sp. | reverse complement strand
GGCCTATCCGGATCGATTGTGTCGGCGGCGCGAACGCAACGATCGCCGGGCACGAATGATCGGCGGGCGTGGCGTAAAATTAGCACCGTCGAGCGGGGTCAGCGAACCCGATTTGTTCGTGGCGATTGACGTCGATGCAGGGGGCGTCGAATCGTTCGTGCGGTTAGCTTCCGGCGTACGCCGCGAATGGTTGCCGGCAAGCGAAATGAGCGTGAAGAACGAGATCGTCTTCGACGCATCGACCGAGCGATTGATCGCCCGCAAACGCACGCGATTTGCCGACTTTATCATCGACGAAACCGATGGGCATATCACTTACGAAACCGAGGCCGCGCTGATATTGTCCGAGGCCGCGTGCCGGAACCTTGAGAAAGTTCTTCCGCCCGCCGATACTTACGCCGGTTTGTTCCGGTTGCGGGCGCGCTGTTTGCGAATATGGGTGCCGGAGTGGAACCTGCCCGCATTCGAGCCGGACGATATGCAAACGATGCTGACATCGCTATGTCATGGCCGCCGGAGTTTCGCCGATTTGCGGAACGCGAACTGGCTGGAAGCGATGCGTGGCTCGATGCCGCACGCGCAATTTCAAATGATCGAACGCCACGCACCGGAGCGAATGCCAGTGCCGAGCGGCAGCGAAATCGCACTGCAATACGAGGAAGGCCGCCCGCCGATTTTGGCCGCCCGCATCCAGGAACTCTTCGGAATGACCGAGACGCCGCGCGTCGCCGATGGCCGGGTGAAAGTGCTCATTCACTTGCTCGCGCCGAACTACCGCCCGCAACAAGTGACCGACGACTTGGCCAGTTTCTGGAAGAACACTTACCCACTGGTGCGGAAAGAACTCCGCGGCCGCTACCCCAAACACGACTGGCCCGAAGACCCACTCACCGCCCCACCAAGAATCGGCCCACGGCGACGCGGGCAATAATTAGTGGGCGTGCGAGTGTTGTTTTTTGAAGTGCTCGGCCACTTTTTCCATCGGCACGTGCCAGCCGCAGTCGTCGCAAGCGGGGACGGTCGGGTAGCATTTCGTGCAGTAAATCGGGCCGCCGTTCAGGAATTGTTCGACTCGCTTCCGATCCGTTGCCGCTACGCCTTCGCTGGTCATCGGCACGGTCACCACCGATTTGCACTTGTCGCAAGGCCGCGTGTTGTGCGTTTCGATCACCGGTTTGAAGTGATCGTGCAGCCCGCGCGGTACGACACCGGAACCGATGCAAAGCGGGCATGTCATGCCGAACTGCGCGAGGATCGCCTTGCGAATGAAGTCGCTTTTGTTCGGTAAGTTGTCGAGAAAGTCCGCGAGACTCTCTTCGACTTTGAACGCGACGATCTTCGATTTCGGTGACTTGCGGGCCATAAGCAATCGCCTTCGATGCGTTTCGTGTGTGAGTGGTGTAATTCTAGGTATGACTTTGATAAATCGCAACTAAAAACGGATGTGAGCGATGCGAGTTGAGACGCAGAAACGCCGATGCGGTGGGACGAATCGCCCCACCGCATCGTGATTGAGTCAACTCAGTGGCTTACTTCTTCTTTGCAGGGAACTTGATTTCCGTGACCGTGTCCTTTTCGGCGGTCAGGTCGAACTTCGTTTTGCCTTCCTTCATCTTCTCGAAGCGTGGCAGTGCCTTCTCCGAAGGAACATCTTTATCGCCGGCCTTGAACGTGGTCTTATCCGTGATCTTGTAGGTGCTTTCCTTGTCGCCGTCCTTGACCGTGACTTCCTTCTTTTCCTTGTCGAACTTGACGAACGTGACTTCGCCGGCGAGGACGAGGCCGATCGAACAGAACAACGCACAGACCGACAGCATTAACTTACGCATCAGATGAAACCCCTTGTGTTGAGAACGTCGGCCACAATCCCAACTCGAGCACATTACCCGACCGGGATGAGGACGGGACGGCGACATCATCTCTCGTATTGGATGATTGTCGTTGCAATAGGTCAAGTGAAAGATTCGTGAGAGCGTGACTGGATCCCGTTCTCGCAAACCACTCGCGCCCATTGCCGCGTTCCTGTTAAGATAAACCCCGTTCGACTTGCGACGTTCCGTGAATTCGGGAAATTCCGCCATGGCAGACTCTCGCATAGCCTTGCGTATCGTTCTCGTTGCACTCGGTGCAACGGGGTTGGTACTCTTTGCCCAAAATCCGCCTGCTACGAAACCCG
>JAYSKW010000900.1:0-11880 GCA_043726085.1 Limnoglobus sp. | reverse complement strand
CTTCCGGGTGTTTGAAGGTCTCGAACAAGCCAACGGAAAACGACCAACCCGGCGTGCCATCTTCTTCCGGAATCATGATCACGTGCCAGCCGACGCGATCGATGTCCGACAAGAGTTTGCGGTCACTGCCATCGAGGTTATCATCCTCCAGCGAGCGAACCATGCAAAGACCTCCACGTCTGCCGCCTAACGATTCCGCTAAGCAACAGGTTGTTCAGCAACTCAATTCTCTTCCATCACTAAACCCCGTTCAGCCAGAAAACCCGGGTTTCCTAGAGGATAAAAATTCCGTAATATTATGTCTGTAAAGCACTTAAATCATTCTTGTCAAACTCCGATTTTCAGCTCGAAAAGGGTTTAGTTCAAAGTTCGCAGGGAACTGGTATCTTCATCGTCGCGACATATCAGGGCGGCAAGTGCGCTACTAATCTTTGCATGATTCATACCGTACCTGCCCAGTTTTTGTTGAGGCCCATCGCCACGCTTTGGAGCTTCGCCTGCCAGCGGCCCTCCATCGTCAGGACATCGTCGGCGGTGGCGGAAGTGCCGGCGACCTCCAGGATCGACACCTGGTAGTCGCTCGGGTCACGGCTTTTCAGGCCCACGTTACCGCCGTGCCCCGTCTGGACATAGTTTTGCCACCGCCCCCAGAAGCCTGCGTCCCCGGTCGCCGACCCGACATACTGCTCCTTCGTTTTCGGGCAGGTGAGCAGGTACACGCCCCGCGAGGACCGAAGCGCCGTCTCCCAACTCTTGGGCAGCTTGTCCAGTTTGGAGAGCGGCTGAATGAAGTTCAGGAACCCGGGGAACGCTTCCTCTTGGAAGGCGGGCCGCAGTTCCATGACGGGCTTATCATTCCGCTCGGCATACTGCACCCATGCCAGAGCGCCCAGACCCCATCCGATGAACAATTTTCCGATCAGGTCGGCCATCGCCGCGTCGAGTATGAGGTCGTAGCCGTCGCAACTGCCGGCCTTCTCGATGCCGCCCTCGATGTGGGGCATGGGCGTGTCCTGCTCCCACAGTCCGCGGTACTTGACCCGGTAGACCCCACCGAACATCGTCTCGTCCTTGAGGTTGACGATGAACACGGCCCAATAGGGGGCTGTAAGCTTCTTCCGGTTGTCGATGCTTTGGCTCGACTGGTACAACTCGAACTGCGGCCGGTCATCTCGCCATAGTTCATACAGGTTACGGCCCTTCGTGGCCCGCTTGTCCTTATGCCGAAGCAGGCGGACATCGCTCAACGGTAGGTCGGCTGCGGTGAGCAGGGTGTTGAGCATGATGGGCATATCTGCCACCTGGACGCGAGGTCCGGCCGCCGAACAGGTGTTTATCCTAATCCGTACATGGGACAAACAATTGATTCTGAATCCACAGTTGAGATCATATCGGCCTTCCGAATGTCGCGTCAAGGTTTTTAGTGCGTTTCCCGTTTCGCCGTGCCACGTTGTCTTCAGAGTGAAGCGCGTGGGCTCGGCGTATCGGACCACAACGCGATTTTCAGGTGAGTTTACGCGCACGCGCTCCGCTTCGCAAAGCCTTCGCGTTGCGGCTAATTCCGGAGCGCGGCGCGGCGAATTCATCCCGATTCGGTCGCACCCACACGAATTCGCATAGTCAAAAAATCGGAGGTGATCCGACGTAAGTCGGAATTCGCGACCTGCGCAAAGTGTCGTGAAAGTGTCTCCAAATGACATAGAAATGTCGTGCTCGGTCGATTTTGTGTCGCATACGGTCGATTTTGTGTCGCGTCCGGTCGATTTTTGGTCGGTACTTGCGGCGAGTGCCAATCGAATGATCCTCGACGTAACCCACAAAAACAGTTCGAGTTACGGCAAAAACCCTCGAAACAGATCAGCAACTCGCGATCAAAAAGGGGCATTTTGAGACGCGAAAATGGCAAAAAAACGGTTTTTGAGACTTCGCAATTGTGACTTACGTCGATTCTGAGAGTCGCATTTGCCACGTGGCCGTGTCGAGCACTTCGCTGATGAACATTTGTTGCGAACAGAGAATAGCACGCTGGAGTTCCTCGGCCGTCACACTTCCGGCGGTGTTACTGACTGCGAGCGTGCCGGTGGCATCCGAAAGGAACTCGACTTTGTAACCGAGGTGCATCGCTTGTCGGGCGGTGGTATCGCAGCAAATGTGCGTCATGTAACCGCTAATCGTCACGGTGACGGCACCGACGGATTTTAGCCATTCGTCGAGATTCGTGCCGGTGAAACTGCCCGGCAATTGCTTGTCGATGAGGATGTCCCGCGAACGACTGGCGACTTCCGGATGCAATTCCCAGCCATTCGAGCGAATGCAGAACACCGGCGATGCGGGGTCCGGCTGATGGTGCCGAATCACGGCCGTCGGCACGCCTTGCGCCTTCGCCACGTCCATCACCGCGAGGATGTTCGCAAGGTGCCCCGTCGGGTGCGAGATCGGCAACGCACCGGTGAAGTATTCGTTTTGAACGTCAATAACTAACAAGGCTCGCGGCATGATCGTACCGGGTAAGAGGAGAGAGCCAAGCACTTTTGCAGTTTATGTATAGGCGAACGTTCGACTTCGGAACGCGGTTGCTCTAGATCATGTACATCGGGTTTTGCGATTGCACAACGGGGAGCCACATCATGCCGCGCCGTACCAAGATCGTTGCCACGCTCGGGCCCGCTACCGACGACCCTGCCATGATGGAGGCGGTGCTGCGTGCGGGTGTCGATGTCGCGCGGATCAACTTCTCGCACGGGAACGCGGAGGATCACCTCAAACGGGTGAAACTGTTCCGCGATTTGTCCAAGAAAGTCGGCAAAGTGACGGCGATTCTCGCCGACCTGCCCGGCCCGAAATTGCGATGTAAGATCACCGCATCGCGAATGCTGGTCGTCGGCGAAGAACTTGCGTTTTCACTCGGCGACACGGCGATTCACCCCGAAGATATCGTCATCACCGAACCGGAAGTTCTCGGCGATGTTCGGCCTGGGCACCGCATGTTGCTGGACGATGGCCGCCTGCAACTCGAGGCAATCGGCGCGAGTGATGGACGGCTGACCGCACGCATTATCGTCGGTGGCGAACTCAAGCCGAACAAGGGGATCAACCTTCCCGACACGCCGCTGAGCATTGCCTCAGTGACGGATCGCGACCGGATTGCGATTGAAGTGGCAGTGAAGGCGGGTGCAGATTGGCTGGCGTTGTCGTTCGTACGCGGGCCGGAAGCGGCCACGGAACTACGCGAAGTCGCAGCGAGCTTCGGCTACCGTGGACCCGTTCTGGCGAAGATGGAACGCCCCGAAGCGGTCGAGCGGATGGTGGCGATCATTGCCGCATTCGATGGCATTATGGTGGCACGCGGCGACCTCGGCGTGGAAATTCCACTTGAGCGCGTGCCAACGGTGCAGAAGCAATTGATCGCCGAAGCACGTACGGCGGGTAAGCCTGTCATTACTGCGACGGACATGCTCGATTCGATGCAAAAGAACCCGCGGCCCACGCGAGCTGAGGCGAGCGATGTGGCCAACGCGATTTACGACGGAACCGATGCGGTGATGCTCTCCGGCGAAACCGCCGTCGGGCAATACCCCGTCGAAGCGGTCAACTGTATGGCACGAATCGCGGCGGAAACCGAGAAGCACATTCGCCAGAGTGGCTTCAACCGGATGAAGTCGAGCGAGTTCACGCCGATTAACAATATCGACGACCCTCTTGCACAACATGCGTGCAAACTGGCGGAGGAAGTCGGTGCGTCCGCAATCGTGACGCCAACACTGACGGGGCGAACGGCACGGTTGTTATCGCGAAACCGGCCGTGGGCGCAGATCGTCGCACCCGCGCCCGGCGATGTGGTGCCACGCCGGATGGCGCTGGTGTGGGGGATTCTGCCGGTAACGATGGGCTGGCTGTCGCCGGGTGAAGATCGCATGGAGGCCGCGGTGCGCGACGCCTTCCGTGCGGGTGCGGTGGCGGTGGGGGATCGCGTCGTCGTGATGGCGGGTCACCCGGTGGAAGGCGGGCAGCGTTTCCCGACTGTGCGGGTTGTTCGCGTCGGGGCGAACGGAACGTCTCAGGAACCTTGACCGACCGATGGGGTTCGATGGATCGAGCGAAATAGGATCGTTATCGGTGTCGTGGCGGGAGGCGGGGCAGTTTTGCCGCCCCAGTGGGTATCAATTCGTGGGCGGCGGCATCTCGGATGGTCGAATAACCGCGAACAACTCAATCGGCAAGGATTGCCCCACAACCGTACGAAACGGCGGAGGCGACTTGCGCACCCGTCAAGGAAATCCGGTAGTGGGACTCACGCACGATTGACTCGCCACGACTGATCGCACCCTGAAGGAGTCACCGGATGCCCCTCCCTCCGCACGGACGAACGTTACTTCGTTTAGAGTCTCTCGAAGCGCGGGAAACGCCTGCTGCTTTTGTAGCCGAGACGTTTGAAGTTACGAAATATCCGTTCTTGCCAGCCAACTGGCAGCAGTGGGCGAGCAACGGCGAAGAGTATTACGGCCTCTCGCGAACCGCAGCGACTTCCGGCACGAATTCGCTGGCAATTTACGGCAGTAACAACCTGACATCGCGCACCTGGAACACCACGAGTTTAAGTGGGAACCTGACCGTTTGGGCGAACGTCCGCGCCGATGCCGTGGTGCCAGTCACGACATTTGCACGCGGCCAGAACTTGAATGCGGCATCGGCGAGTTACGTCGGCGTGGCGGTCGGTCGGGGTGGGTCGGTCGATCTGCGCGAGACGCGCAACGGCACCGAAACGAGCATCGCCAAACTGACACCGAGAGAGCCGGTCACCGCTGGTTGGCTGCGGCTTTCATACACGCTCATCGGCGATTCCGCGAATGTGCAGCTACAACGCAGCGACGACGGCCGTTACCTGAACCGCAACGGTGTCTGGCAAGTTGCGGCAGTCGATGCGATTCAGGCGAGTGTGACGGTTCGTGCGGATAACGGCATGATCGGGATCGGTCGCGGGAAGGGTGCATACGGCACCGTTTACGTCGACGATGTTGCGGGCACGTCGATCGCCGATGCATTACCCGGGCAGAAGTACTCGCACATCCGCCTCGCGCAACTTGCCTACAGCGGTACGCCGATTACCGACTTTGAAAAGTCGCTGTTGAAGAACAGCATCGATCTCGTGGTGCCGAATCCACAATACCTCGGCACGCTCGAACAGGCGTCGCCAGCCACGCCGAAGCTGATCTATTCCAACGTCTCGAACTTGTACCAAACGCTACTCACCGATTGGCTCAGCTACGCGGACCGCACCAGTTCGCCACGCGAGGCGGCGTTTTATCACGTGCAACGTGCGACCGCATTCACGGGTAGCAGCCCATCGTCGCAGCCGGTGAATTGGTTCTGGAACGTGTCGCGTGGCGACACCGACCTGACGGCAAATGCACGCGGCGGTCGCAACACGGGTGTCAGTTTCGGTGGCACAGGGGAAGCGGTCAGCATTGGTTACACCGATAAATTCCGCGAACTCAACGTGAAACTCGCTCGCGTAGCACAGGCCGGTTGGTCCGGCGTCTGGGAATACGCCACCGCGAACGGCTGGAAAACGCTTTCCACCCTCAGCGATGGCACGAACTCGCTCCGCAAAGATGGCACGATCACCTTCGACCCGCCCGCCGACTGGGCATCGAACCGCACGGCGCTTTACACGATCCGCTTACGCACGACAACCGGCACGGCGGCGATGGCACCGGAAGCGAAAACGCTGTTCGGTCGGGACTACGTCAACGCCGCAGGTACCGACAAAGGCACGATCCCCGCGTTCGACAGCGCCGCCGACCTCGACCGCGATGGCTACCTCAAGGACAGCGAGTACGCGAAACGCCGTGCGGGATTCGATGCACGCTTCCACTACGAATCGAGGCTTTTCTACCCGTACTACGGGCAGATGCGGTTCGTCGTGAACCCGACGTCGAGCGCCATCAAAAACTGGGCGACCGAATACAACGCGCGGCAACTCGCCGAGAACCCGCTCGCCGATGGCTTGTTCCTCGACAACGCGAACGGCAAACTCCCGTTCGCGGGTACGCCAGTTCTCGAACCGACGGCGACCTTCAGCACCGATACCGCCGCACTGATCGCCGCCGTCCGGAATGGCATCGGTGGGAATTTGCTTTTGGCGAACACGTCCGGCGCACGAACCGAAGCGAACGCCGTTACGCAGGCCGCCGGTATCGCATTCGAGGAATTTGCGATCCGCCCCACCGAAGCGAACTGGTCGCAGGTTGGCGATCTCGCGAACCTCATCGGCCAACGGCTGGCGGCTGGCAACACATCTGTCGTAATCGACAGCCACCCCGGCAGTACGGCGCTCACCGACCCGCGCACGCTCTTGGGGGTGCTCTCGTATTACTACCTCGTTGGCGACCCGCAGAAAACGTACCTGATGTTCTACGGCGGCGTCGCCCCGGCCGCGTCGTGGCAACAGAAGTGGACGCCTGCCGCCGCAGTCAGTGTCGGCAAGCCGATCGGCACGATGAACACGTTCGCCAGCGGTGCGGACCCGCAAAATGCCGCGCTGCAATATCGAGTGCTGGCCCGCGAATACGCTGACGCGCTCGTCCTGTTCAAACCGCGTTCGTACACGCTCGGTAAAGGCACCGGCACCACCGACAACGCGACCGCCACCACGCACACCTTGAACGGCAACTACCGCGAACTCCGCGCCGATGGAACACTCGGCCCCATCGTAAGGCAAGTGACGTTACGCAACGGCGAAGGTGCCGTCATGATGAAAGTGAAGTAACAACGAGCGTGCCGTGTGAAGCCTCGGGCAGTTCACACGGCACACATCTGAACATGGATTACCAGGAAGTCCCATCTTGCTCGTTGTAATACGCTTTGTAGGGATAGAGAGTCGAACCATCGCCGATAATCAGGTCGGCCTCCGCAGCCGAGATGGCCGCGATGATGCCGGCCTCAAGGCCGAACTTGTATGTGGCGGCATAGATTCCGGCGATCTCGGCGTCGCTCGCCCGTTGTCCGCCGCCGTCCATGATATCTTTGCCTTTGCCTCCACATACCACGTCGTACCCGGAGCCTCCGGAAAGCGTGTCGTCGCCGTCTTCTCCGTATTCTTCATAGATTGCGTCTTTCGTGGCGCTGCCTTTGAAAATGGTCACTTCGACGCCGCCCAACCAATCGTTGCCTGCATCGCCGTAGAGCACATCGTTCCCCCAGCCACCGCGAATGGTATCGTCGTTGGCCCCACCGTGAAGCGTATCGTTGCCATCTTCGCCGAGGACGAGGAATTTGTCGTTACCGTATTGGGAGTCGTATCGGAAGAAGACCTCGGCCCCGAGGATGTCGTTTCCACTCCCGCCCCAGACCTGGTCGTTACCCGAACCACCCCGAACGGTATCGTTGTCCGCGCCACCGTCGAGAACATCGTTGCCCGGCTCATCGTACCAGGAGTAATGGTAGGTGGTGTTCAGTCCACTGCTAGATTCACCGTTCGTGATGTGCCAGTAACCCATCGTGTCGTTGCCTGCCCCGCCGAGCAGGTAATCGTCGTTTTCACCACCATTGAGCGTGTCGTCGCCATCGTTGCCTTGAAGCCAGTCGTTACCGGATTCGCCCCACACCTGATCGTTACCTTCGCCCCCGATCAGGTAGTCGTCTCCGCTCCCGCCGCGAATATCGTCGTTCCCGCCCTGGCCATCGATTTGATTCGTCAGGAAATCCCCCGAAATCCAATCGGCCACCTGGGTACCAACGATGTTCTCGATCTCGCTTGCCGACGAGTCGTAAGGTTCGAAGATCAGCGCGAGATCGTTGGCGAGTTGCTTTTTCACCGACATGCCGGTCAGGTCAAAACTGACGCCTCGCACAGTCCCGGCAGAGAAATCGAGCGTATCGCTTCCGTTCCCGGCGCGTTCCTGAATCGAGTTGTATCCTTCCGATCCATCCGGGTCGAACATGTAGTGATCGTTCCCCGTCCACCCACGCAGTGCGTCGTCGCCCGCGCCACCCCAAAGGGTGTCGCTGCCGTCTCCGCCCCGAAGTGTATCGTTGTCAAAACCGCCGATCAACATGTCGTCGCCATCTTCTCCCACTTGATTGGATCCTTGCAGTTTCGCACCGAGAGTGTCGTTGCCTCCCATACCGAGGAGAGTGTCGTTACCGGCTCCACCGTTCAGCGTGTCGTTTCCGACCATGCCCCTGAGCATGTCGTTTCCGCCTGAGCCACTGATTCCATTCGCGTAATCGTTTCCGGTGAGCGTGTCGTCACCTTCTCCGCCAACGATGTTCTCCACGTTTCGTGTGCCTTCGATGTACAGCGACAGCGAGGCGTTGACGTTCTGATAACCTTCGTTGAGATTCAGCGCGATAGCGGCTGTCGTCGAACTGAAATCGAGCGTATCGATTCCGCCATCGTCTGGGCTGTTGACGTTCGAATTGTCGACGACGGAATCGATCCCGAGCGCGGTGTCGGCATCGAAGACGTACGTGTCGTTGCCATCGCCACCGAACATATTGTCGTCGCCCGCCTCGCCGATCAGGCGATCATTGCCGCCGTTGCCGTAGAGGTAGTCGTTGCCGCCGCCGCCGTTGAGTGTGTCGCTGGCACTGCCACCGTTCAATTGATCGCGTCCACTTCCGCCCGTCAAGACGTTATTGCCGCCGTTGCCGTAGGCCGACAACGGGAGCGTCGTCGCGTTGTTGAAAGAGTCGTTCCCGTTGCCGCCGCGGAACTCGATCGCGACCACACCGGAAGCGAGCGATGTGCCGATGTGTCGGCCGCCATCGAAGATCTTGATTTGGCCTGCGAAGGTCGTTACATCGACAGCAGAGCCGTTATCGTCCGACCGGATGATGAGTACGCTTGCGGTCAGATCGATCGACGAGACCGTTGGCAGAACTCGCGTGCCGAGTCCTTCCAGCCCGAGACGAACCGTGTTCGGGTTGGCCCGGCGAGTGATCGGGCGGGTCTTGGCTGGGAACAACTTGCGGATCCAGTTCGACATGACGAAAACCTCTTAGTGACCAGGAATGGTGTTGGCGATTGGGGACTCGTGATCCCCACGTGAGGTTCTTGCGAGAGACCTAACACGACTTGCGAAATAAATTGGAAAGCGTTGTTTTGCAGCGAAAGTGAGACTTTGCAGTTACGGCGTATGGGGCTTCGGCAAGGCATGACAGATGCTGAGCAAATCGTGTTGTGAACTCAGCCGACCCAGATCGGATTCGTGAGCAGGCCTGGCTCCTCCACTCGTTGAAGCATCGAATTTTTCGCACCTGCCACCGCGTCGCGATACAGATTGAGCATCTGCGGCAGGCAGACGTTCATACTGTATTTCTGACGCACGAGTTCCACACCGGCGGCCCCGAGGTGCCGATATTCGCCAGGGTTCGACAGCACCCGGTCGGCCGTGACGGCCATTGCGTCGGCATCGAAAAAATCGGTGAGTAGGCCATTCTCCCCGTGGCGAATGACTTCTCGTACGGGAGCCGTATCGCTCGCAAGTACCGTGGCCCCGCACGCCAAGGCGTTCAGAAGCGACCAACTCAAGACGAATGGTACGGTCAGGTAGATGTGAAGATCGGTGAGACGAAATAGCTTTGCGAGTTCGGTGGGTGGCAACAAGCCGGTGAACAGGAACCGCTCGGGGTCGTATGTGTCTTGCGACATCACCCATTCCTTGAACGATTTTTTGCCGGTGATTTTGTCGTCCCCGCCGTACGCGATGCGGTCTTGCCCCGCGATGAGAAAAATCACATCGGAGCGGCGATCGGCGAGTGTCTTGGCCGCTTTCATGAACACGTCGAAGCCGCGCATCGACTCCATGCCACGGGTCGCGTACGTCACGATCTTCTTGTCTGCGGAGATCGTTCGGCCGGCGATCGAGCGATCTGCGACGGCTTGCGGCTTCCACAGGTTCGTGTCGATGCCGTCGTGAATTACACGGATTTTGTCGCGATACTCCATTGGCAACCGTTCGCGTTGCCACGCCATCGGGCTGTATCCTGCGGTGCAATTATTCAGGTCGCACAACAGCATCGCGTTCCTGGCACGTGCTCGCAGCCGACTCGCTTCATCGGAGGGGAAGTCGGGGCGGAAGTCCATGTCCGAACCGGTCGGTTGATAGAAGTACTCGAACAAATTGATGATGGGGACGTTCGGATAGAACTCTTTCAGGAACAGCGTGGACCCGAAGCCACTGTGCCCGACGATCAGATCTGGCTGAATATCCGGGCGAGCTTTAAGCGTCTGATACACCGCGTCGGTGTGCCACACGGCGTTCTCGAAAGTGCGGCTGCAGTAATGGGTTTCCTTCGTCGCTCCGCCACGGACCACGTACTGGATTCGCTCGACGTTCCCGACTGTCCCGGCGGGCTTTTCCGAAAGGTACGTGCAGCGGAAACCGTGGCGTGCGGCCAGGTGTTCGGCGATGTGCCCGAACTGGGCCGGGTAGTTCTGGTGAACGAAGAGAACGTGCATAGTGGGTCAAAAGTAAGGCGTTCTGGGAACCGCGAAAGCGGACAGCTCGATCGCCGCCCGCCTCGGTGGGAGAACTTAAACTGGGGTTACCGAAACCAATTCCCAGTTGGAGTCGGTATGGTCGTCGGACCGCTTCTCGTAGAAGCGGTCGTAGTCGGCTCCGCCGTACATGTAATCGGCGTCCCCGTCCGACCCGCCGTTGTACCAACCCGCGTAGAGGTGGTCTTCACCGGAATCGCCGTGCATGGTGTCGCGACCATCGCCGCCGCGGAGGGTATCGTTGCCTTTACCACCGCTCATGTAATCTTCGCCGTCCTCGCCGACTTCGGTCTTTCTCCACGAAGTGCCCATCATATCGGTTTTATTGTTCAACAACTTTGAACCGATCAGGTCGTCTCCGGCTTCTCCGTAGAGCGAGTCGCCGCCGTCGCCGCCCCGAAGCGTGTCGTTGCCGTCGCCGCCCCACAGGGTGTCGTTGCCGGACTCGTAGACCGAAGTGTAAGAAACGGTGTTTGAACCCCATTTCAACCCGTTAAAGTCGGTGACGAAAAAATCGAACGTCGTCGTCGGATCGCTGATGACGGCACCGAGTTCGTCGTTGCCGAAGCCGCCGTAGATCTTGTCGTCGTTGTCTCCGCCTCGGATGGTATCGTTGCCATCGCCGTACATGGCGTAGAAGTTGTCGCCGTAAAGGAGGTCGTTCCCGCCGTCGCCGCGAATGTAGTCGCTGCCGGTCGCGCCGTAGACGGTATCGTTGCCGTCGCCTGCCAGCACGACGTCGTCCCCGCCGCCGGCATACACGTAGTCGTTGCCCGGTTCTTCGGCACCCATGTGATCGCGGAAAAGGTCGGCCCCGATGTGGTCGTTACCGTCGCCGCCGGACAGTTTGTCGTCGCCAGTTCCGGAGGTGACGATCCAAGTGGGGTCGGCCGCGTAGCCGTCTAACGGCAGGCTTGCGACGTTCTCGTCGTAGGCCGCCTTCTCTTCCGGCGTCATCGCCGCGTACACGTCGGCCCAGTAGGCTCCGTCGCCGAGAATACGGTCGCTGTTATTGCCGCCGTAGATGGTATCGTTGCCATCGCCACCCAGGAGCGTGTTGTTGCCGCCCTCATCGGACAAGTAATCTTTGCCGGCCATGCCGCTCAAGGTGTCGTCGCCGATCCCTCCGTACATTTCGTCGTCCCCCACTTCGCCGTTCATGCGATCGTTCCCGATGCCACCATTGAGGGTGTCGTTGCCGATGCCGCCGTTGAGGACGTCGTTGCCATTTTCGCCTTTCAGGTTATCGTCGCCATCTTCGCCGTTCAAAAGATCGCCATCCCCACCGCCATTGAGGGTATCGTTCTCCGCCCCGCCGAACAAACTATCGCTACCGTTCATGCCGTAGATCGTGTCCCGTCCGCCCATACCCTTCA
>JAYSKW010000899.1:0-3793 GCA_043726085.1 Limnoglobus sp. | reverse complement strand
AGCCATCGAGCGTGAACCCCGTGCTCATCTGATTTTCGGCGGGGCCGTGCGTGTTGCTCTTCGCGGTCATCGAATGCACGAAGCACATGTCGTCCGCCAGTTCCGCGAGGTTCGGCAATAAGTCCGACACCATCTTGCCCGATTTTCCACGCGGTTGAAATTTCCATAACGGCTTCGCGAGGTTGCCTTGCTCGCCCTGAAACGTCACGAGCGTACCGCCCGGCATCGGTTGCCCGTCGCGCTTCACCAACTCGGGTTTGTAGTCGAACGTATCGAGGTGGCTGATCGCCCCCGAGCAGAAGACCATGAGCACGCGGGTCGCCTTCGCGGGGAAGTGTGGCTTCCGCGGCGCGAACGGCTTCGACGGGTCGATAGCGGGCCGCAGCGGCGTGCTTCCGGTGGCATCGTTCGCGAGAAGTGCGGCCAGTGCCACGCCCGCCAACCCGGTGCCGCCGTTTTGCAAAAACGAACGGCGATCGAGGAGATTTCGCCCGGCGTGCGATAAAACAAAGTTCACGTTTCGGCTCCGGATTATCGAATGAAGGCGAATTCGTTCGCGTTAAACAGTGCCCGGCAGAACGCGGGCCGGCCGTGCGATTGAATCAGTGACAGTGCGGCGTCAGTCTCCGCTTTCGTGGGCGCGCGGCCAAAAGCGAGCGCGAACGCGAGTGCGACCCGCGCGGGTTCGTCGGCGTGTTGTTTCTTGAGACGATCCGCGAAAAATGCCGATTGTTGCAGCACGAACGGGCTGTTCAACAAGTTCAACGCCTGCAATGGCGTCGTCGATTGCGAGCGTTTCGGTGCGATCTGCCCACCGTCGGGGCAGTCGAACGCACCGAAGGTATCGTCAAGTTGCATCCGCGGTTTGATCTGATAAATCATGCGTCGAAACGTCTCCGGCCCGAACTCGCTTTTCGGCGTGTAAACGCGCACGTAGTTGCTATCCGGTTGAAACAAGTCGAAGCCAGGGCCGTACATTTTCGCATCGAGTTTCCCGCTGATGGCGAGGATGCTATCGCGAAGTGCTTCGGCTTCGAGGCGTTGCGGCGGGTATCGCCAGAGTAGCCGCGACTGCGCATCCTTTGCGATGCCTTCGACGCGATTCGCCGAATGTTGGCGGTACGTTGCCGATTTCACGATGGCGCGGTGGATCGCTTTCAACGACCATTTTTGGCGAACGAGTTCGGTCGCCAGCCAGTCGACCAGTTCCGGATGCGAGGGCGAACTGCCGTTGATGCCGAAGTCGCTCGACGTGTCGACGAGGCCCGTGCCGAAGTGATGCTGCCAGATGCGGTTGACGATCACGCGCGCTGTCAGTGGGTTGTCAGCGGCGACGATCCACTTCGCGAATGCGGCCCGGCGTTCGCTGTCGGTGGCGGCTTCTGGTATCGCGAAACCGTTTGCGAATGTCGCCAAAACGCCGGGTGCGACTTTCTCTTTAGGCGTTGTCACGTCGCCGCGATGCAGGCGGAATGTCTCTTCGGGTGTGCCGAATTGACCGCAGTAGGCGAGCGTTGCGCCGGTGCCGCGTTCGCGGTCGTCCGACGATGCGATGGGTTGCCACGCTTTGCCGTCGATTGAAATTTCGACGAGGTAGTCGTTCGCGATGCGGTCGAAGAATCGCGGCGGGTTCGTGCGGTCGCGGCTCCAGACGACGCGATCGATTCGTTCGATTTTCGCAAACTCGATGACGACCCAACCTTTGCCCATTTCGTTGGAAATCCAGCTAAAACTGTTGCCGAACTTCGCATCGTGGATGTTCGACAATTGGTGGATCGGGTTGCCGGTCATCGAGCCGGAGGCCTTCGCTTTTGCGCCTTCGCTGGCGAGCGCGACATTCTTCGGGTTCGCGCCCACGGTGTACGCTTCGAGTTCGTCGATGCACGGTTGCAGGTCGGTCGTTTTGCGAATCGTGAAGCGAATCGCCTTCGCGTCGGTGGGTAAAAAGCGGTCGGTATTTTTGCCCGTCGACACGGCCCTTCGCAATTGTTTCAGCAGGGGTTTGCCGGGCACCATGGCGAGTGTGGCGACATCGTCGGCGGCGGTGCGGAGTGTGTCGATCGCGCTTTCGCCGTGCTTGACGCCGGAGAATACGGCCTTGATCGCGTAATAATCCGTTTGCGAAATCGGGTCGAACTTGTGTGCGTGACATCGTGCGCAACCGACCGTCAGCCCGAGGAATGTCGAGCCGGTGGTGGCGGCCATGTCGTGCAATTCGTCCGCGCGTTGCTGCGCCGTCAACACGAGGTCGGGGCTTTTGACTTGGTCCCACGCGCCCGCGACGAGGAAGCCCATCGCGGCGGGTGACATCAGGCTGTCACCGTCGATTTGCTCGCGAACGAAGCGGTCGTACGGCTTGTCGTCGTTGAAGCTGCGAATGACGTAATCGCGGTAATGGTAGGCGTTCGGGCGGACTTGGTTCATCTCGAAACCGTGGCTGTCGGCGAAGCGGACGACGTCGAGCCAGTGGCGTGCCCAGCGTTCGCCGAACTGCGGCGACGCGAGAAATTCCTCGACGAGCGCATCGTACGCGCCAACGGAATCATCGTGCAAAAACCGCTCGATTCGCTCCGGCGTTGGCGGTAATCCGCACAGGTCGAAAGACAGTCGCCGAATCAGCGTCCGCTTGTCGGCAAGTGGCGACGGTGTCAATCCGGCCGTCTTCAATCGCGCCGCGATGAACGCATCAATGCCATTTCCGGCAGGGCGTACGAGCGGTTGAAAGCTCCAGTGCGGTGGCTTGTCACTCGAGGCAGTCGCATCGGGCCACACCGCACCGGAGTCGATCCACTCCTTCAACGTTGCGATTTGCGTGGCCGTCAGCGGGTCGCCTTTCGGGGGCATTCGCTCGGTGCCGATCGCCGATGTCACGCGATGCAGCATCAGGCTGTCATTCGCTTTGCCCGGTGAAATCGCGAGGCCCGAATCGCCGCCTTTCTGCGCATCCGCCTTGCGGTCCAGCCGTAGTCCGCCTCGCTGTTTATCCGGACCGTGGCACGACACGCAACGCGATTCGAGGATCGGCCGAATCTCTTTCTCAAATTGCACCGGTGCAGCCAAAGCGAATGCGGGCGACAACAAAAGCAGCATCAGACATCGCATCGCGTTACCTCCAAACACCCGATCAGATCGACTTCCACGGCGTTCCAGTCGATGTCTGGTGCGTTGCCAAATAGCTCGATACGGCTATCGCGCCGGTACGTTGTCGGCTCGATCGTCGTCGAACCCGATACGCGCTGAACGACGAACCAATCGTCGGGCGTGTGGAAGATGCCTTTGAGCCGTGTGATTTGCGGCCACGACGACAGGCAACGCAGTAATTGCATCTCGTCGAATGTGTCCGCCGGGTGAAAAATCCACCCGGCGGCGGACGTCGAACCGGGGCTGACGTGCCGCGTCGGCTGTCCCGGTTTCGCTGGAATTTCCGTCGATTCGATGATCGCTGCGGATTCGGCTTCGGCTGCTAACGCGAACGGATCGACCGCGTGTGGTACGATTGCGAAGTCCAGCCACTCGGCTTCGAGCCGACCGCTTTGCGTGGCGGCGATCCATTCTTTCCGAGGATAAAGTTGCTCCGCCCATTGCCGAAAATTCTCGATGATCATCGAGTCCGCCCGATCGAGTTTGTTCAAAACGAGCACGTCGGCCATCTCGACTTGCTCGCGGAAAACGGGATTTTGCAGCATACCCGGTGTGGTAAAATCATCGGGCGAAACGATCGCGAGCGTCGCCCGCACATCGAGCCGATCCGCATACGACGGCCCGCGCAGCTTCTCCAAAAGTTGCCCCGGAT
>JAYSKW010000898.1:0-1595 GCA_043726085.1 Limnoglobus sp. | reverse complement strand
AAATCGCTGCCGATGCACGAGTGCCCGGAGGTGGAAGAACGCGAGTTCGACCCGCCGCACGTGGCACTGCTTTCGAGCTTGCTCGGCGTCGTTCTCGGTGAGTGGTGCGCGCGGAACTCGATTGCGGCGAATCAAGTGGCCACGACGCAAGACCTGAAGCGACTCGTGCGCGAACGACAGCCGGGTGTCAGTGCGGCAATCGACTCGAACCTCCGCACGGGCTGGCGTCAGCGAGTCGTTCTGCCAGAATTACAAGCGTTCCTCGATGGACATCGATCGTTGACCGTCGAAAACCCCGCATCGGACCATCCGATCCGGGTCGTGGAAACTGGGCACACTTAATTTCAATTGGATGAACGACGATGCCGAACTCCGCACTGAAAACCGAAGTGATGCGGTTGCTGCCGCGAGTGAAAACCCCCGCCCAGTACATGGGCGGCGAGTTGAACTCGATAATCAAAGATCACTCGCAAGTTCGCGGCACGCTCTGCATCTGCTTCCCCGATGCCTATACGATCGGCATGAGCCACCACGGGTTGCAGGTGCTGTATTCGATCATGAACAACGACCCGCAATGGGCCTGCGAACGGGCGTTCGCACCGTGGATGGACTTTGAAACGATCCTGCGAAAACGCCGGTTGCCGTTGTACAGTCTCGAGACATTTACGCCGTTGCACGAGTTCGACATCGTCGGTTTCAGCCTGCAATACGAGGTCTGTTACACGAACCTGTTGAACATGCTCGACCTCGGTGGCATCCCGCACTTCAGCGACGAACGCCTCGTTTCCGATCCGCTCATTATCGCGGGTGGCCCCGGTGCGCAGAACCCGGAGTTGCTCGCGCCGTTCGTCGATCTGTTCATCATCGGCGATGGCGAAGAATCGTTGCCGTGGGTGATGAACCGCTGGGTGGAACTCAAGGAAAAAGCGATACGCGACGGCGACAATACGTACCGTCGCCGACTGGAAATGCTGGCCGAAGTCGTTGGCCGTACCGTCTGGGCGTACGCACCGGTGTTTTACCAACACGAGTACCACGCCGATGGCACGATTGCCACGGTCAACCGCACCCGCAGCGATGTGCCACTCGAAATTCAATCGTGTACGATCAATCAAGATTTCGATGCGATTCCGCTTCCGACGAAGCCCGTTGTGCCGTTCGTGCAAACGCCGCACGACCGCATTGCGATTGAGATTATGCGCGGCTGCCCGCACCAGTGCCGCTTCTGCCAATCGACGACGATCAAACGCCCGCTGCGGTTCCGTTCGGTCGAAACCATCGTGCAAGCCGCACTCGACAGCTACCGGAACACCGGCACGAACGAGATCAGTTTGCTCTCGCTTTCGACGAGCGATTACCCGCACTTTGAAGAACTCGTGAAGCGGATGCACCAGGTGTTTCGACCGCTCGGTGTCAACGTGTCGCTGCCGAGTTTGCGGATTAACCATCAGTTACGCACGTTGCCAAGCTTGTTCGAGGGCGTTCGCAAAGCCGGGCTGACGCTCGCACCGGAAGTGGCACGCGACGACATGCGCGAACAGATTCGCAAGAAGATCAAGAACGACGACCTGTACGTCGGCTGCCGCGAAGCGTTC
>JAYSKW010000897.1:0-4349 GCA_043726085.1 Limnoglobus sp. | reverse complement strand
AGAAGTCGCAAGCAAGTACAGCGATCCTCAGCAGTCGACACTGGTCTACACCGTCGAGAACGGTCCGACCACGATCGAGATCAAACTGAAGTCGCAAGTTAAGAAAAAGTAACGCGAACTCCCTCGCAAAGAATAGCGGCCCATCGGGCCGCTATTTTTCTCTCATGCCCCGTTTCGCCGCGTTGCATAGTCTTCGGAGCGAAGCGCGGGCACGATGTATCGAACGACAACACCATTTTCTCAAGCATTGGAGTCCACGCGCTTCGCTACGCAAAGCCTACGCGTCGCGGCTAATTTAATACAACTCGTCGATCCGCTTGCCGCTCGGCAGGATCGGCACGGGGCGGCCGGTCGTGTTGTTGAAATTGATCGATGTATCGACGCCGAGGTGATGGTAGACGGTTTCGAGTACGTCTTGAGGCGACTTCGGGTTGGCCTTCGGGAACGCGCCCTTCGCATCCGACGAGCCGATGACGCGGCCTCCTTTGACACCGCCCCCGGCGATGGCCGCACTGAAGACGTTCGGGTAATGGTCGCGCCCCGCATCGTTGTTCACCTTCGGCGTGCGCCCGAACTCGCCCCACGCCAGCACCAGCGTCGAATCCAGTAACCCGCGCGATTCCAGATCTTCGATGAGCGCCGTATACGCACGATCCCAGCGCGGCAAAAATCCTTGCCGCAAAGACTCGAACCCCTTCACGTGCGTGTCCCACCAACGCAGGTCCACGGTGACGAGCCGTACGCCGGCTTCGACCAAACGCCGCGCGAGCAGCATCCGTTGGCTCCACGACGGACAGCCGCAACGGTTCGATGCTTTCGGATCGAACGCCGGCGCGAAGCCGTAGCGTTCGCGGAGCTTCATCGGCTCTTTATCGAGGTCGAACGCATCGCGCGCATCGGGCGATGTCAGCACATCCCAGGCGCGTTTTTGGAAGCGGTCCATCGCATGAAGTTGCCCAGAGTTGTCCATGTCGCGGCGAATGCGATCGAACCCCGTCAGCAGGCCGCGCCGGTCGCCGACTTGTTCGAGCGTGACACCCGATGCGAGCGAGAAATTCGGTAGGCGAAACGGCCCAGGATTCGCGGGGTCGGCTTGGGTCTCGAACGGCTTGTGCGCGACGCCGAGGTAGGCCGCACCAGTGCCGGGCACCATGCGGGGGATCATCACGTACGGCGGTAGTTTCGGGTTGGCATCGCCGAGTTGCTTGGAAACGACCGAGCCGATACTCGGATGCACATTCTCGTCGGGTGTCGAGCCGGAGTCGTACCCGGTGAAGCAGATTTGATCGCCGGTACTATGGCCCGCATCGTGGTGGTTGAGGCTGCGTACGATCGACCATTTATCCATCGACTTCGCGGACATCGGCAGCAAATCGCCGAGCCGGATACCGGGCACGTTGGTGTCGATGGTGCCGAATTCGCCGCGAATTTCGACGGGGGCATCGGGCTTCGGATCCCACATGTCGATGTGCGACGGCCCGCCTCGCATCCAAAGGATAATCACCGATGTCGGTCGCGATGGCGTTGAGGCCTTGGCCTCGGAGCGAAACACCTCCGACAGTGACAGCCCACTGGCACCGAGGATCCCCGCCTTCACGAAACTCCGCCGATCCGGGTGAGCGAGCGTACCGTGAAAATCCGAGCAACCGGTGGCTGAAGACATGGGCAAGCTCCGCAGGAGGGCATTAGGCAGAAGTGAATCGTACACGATCGCAGTTGGGGAGTGCAAGAACCAAATTGGAATGTCTGAGGCCCGAAGCCCGCCGGTTTGGCGAGCGGGTTGGCGTTCGCTTATGTTCGGAACATGGCACGCATCACGAGCGAGAGCACTTCCGGCGGTAGCAATGCGTTGACCAACGCGGAAGGTACCGCGCGGCGTGGTGAGACCGATCCCTCGTTTGTAGATTGATCGTACGATCGATGGCGACTGGGAGATGTCCGCTCATGGGAGAATTGGCGATGAAGCACGTGTTGTTCGTCTGCGTGGAAAACTCGAACCGCAGCCAGATGGCGGAGGCCTTTGCACGGATGCACGCACCGGCCGACGTCGAAGGGCACAGTGCCGGATCGCGGCCATCGGGGAAGGTGAACCCGCGTGCGGTGGAGTACATGGCCGAGCGCGGCTACGACCTGACGACGCACAAATCGAAATCGACGTCGGAATTCGACGGGCAACAAGTCGAAGTCGCGGTCACGATGGGTTGTGGCGACGAGTGCCCGTTGGTGAACGCGAAACGCCGCGAAGAATGGCAAATCCCCGACCCAAAAGATCTGCCCGCCGACGAATATCGCCGCATCCGCGACCTGATCGAGCAAAAGGTAAAAGAGTTGCTGGCAACCGTGTAAACTTCAAGGCATCGACGTGGGGCACGTTTTTAGCCGTTTTTAACGTGCCGATTTGCAATTGAAATATCTCCGAAAACATCGACGTGGAATCAGTCGCCGCGGCTCGAGGATCGGCAAGACGATCACGGCATTACGATTCAAAATAATGCTTGACGCGAATGTCGGATGTAATCGCACACAGTGTTGTAGAGTAACGGATTCGGCGGCGGAGGGCTTTGAAGTGCGGACGTGTCTGCCGTTGGTTGCGGTCCTCGCGCTCGGATGCAACGGTACCGCGACACCACCACAAACCGTCACACAGGAGAGAGCCGTGAGTGAGCCATCGTCCGGCACTATCGAGGGGTTGCTCGCCCAGGTCGAGGCGCTCCCTGAGGGCATCGAGTCCTTTGAACTGTTCGTGCCCGAAGACCTGACTTGGCAGGGGCGGTCGGTGGATCAGAACATAGCGATGGCCGTCGTGCTGGATAAGTTGCTGGGTAAGGAGTTGTACCCGGACGGATTCGACCAGCGGCCAACGGGCCGCCGGTACAAGTACAAGTTGGACCCACCCAAGTAGCAAAGGCACGCCACCCCAGGAACTGAGTGCAGCGAACAGCAGGGGCACGATTGTTTCTAACCCGTTATTGTCTCGGAGGCCCCGTCAGCGGTCCGCCTGTGGGACACGGTCGGGTGGCGGGAGAGTGAGCGGTACGACTGGAAAGTCGGTTCGGTCCACTCGGTCACGTTCGCCGCAGACGGGGAGAAAAGTCGAGTGGTGGTCTGGGACGTGGACGCCCGACCGGCCTCCGAAACCTGTCGGACGTGGTATCACATATATGCTGCCAGATACAGGAGACCAGCATGCGCGCATTCGCCCTGTTCAACATACTCTTCTTTGTGAACTCTGTGCTAGCCGCGCTAGTGCCGAAGGAACTCAAGAAGCCCGCGAGTATCGACGGCACTTGGGAGGTAACGGAGCGGTACTTGGACGGAGTCCGGGATGATAGCACATCTCCCATCCGTTGGACGATCGGTGGCGAGTCGCTCGTGATCGAGATGCAACGCAGAGGCGTTTTCCGGCGGGTGGCAGGATTTTCATACCGTCTGGTGAAGCCGCAGGGCGGTCGGGCGAACGAGATCGATTACACCCTCACGCCGGACAACATTGAAAGCATGACGAGTACCTTTCGTGCCGTTGTCGAACTCGATGGCGATACGATCAAGCTGTGTATGTCCAAGAGTCCCGAGCAGGATCGGCCGACCAAGTGCGAGGCTATGTCGGGCGCAGATCTTTACGTGTTCAAGCGGGTGAAGGAAGTGAAGGATAAGTAAAGCCGAACGCCCAAGGAGATCCAGTGGTGGTTGCACTCGCCTCACCAGGAAATTCATTTGTCGGCGAGCGATTACCCGCCTCAGTGATCGGTGCTCTGCGTCACCCTCAACGGGTTGAGTCGAAAGACTCGATCAATATTACCCAATCGAGCATCGCACGATACGCTGGGCTTAAAGATATGCAAGTTCCTGTCACTGTGGGACGGGGCTTCCCGCGCGGCGCTGCACCGGACGGCAAGGCATGATTCGTTTTTGGGACTTCATGGCTCAGCGTGCTCCGCCGCTGCTGAGCTGGGTCGTTCGGCGAAGGAGGGGCGCAGATGGCGGAGGCGTTGGAACGGTGTCCGCGGTGTCGGCAGACGCTTGTGGGCTTCGCGGTGTATCACTGTGCCGCTTGTGGGACGTCGTTCTGCGCCGGATGTGACCGGGCGGACCGACCGCCGGCCTTGCTCGGTTGCTGGTGGCCGCGGTTGCGGAGGCCGCGTTGGATTCGTGCCCGTTCTGCACCGGTACGATCAGCGATGAGGATCAGGTAGGCACCATCGCCCGTCGGGCCTAATAGTCGTCAGCTTCACCGAGCGGTTGCCGAACGTGCGGATCAACAGCGCACGGATGGCCGTGCAAACTTCAAGTTTTCGACCTGGGGCACGTTTTGAACGTGCCATTTTCAATAATGGCACATTCAAAACGTG
>JAYSKW010000896.1:0-1849 GCA_043726085.1 Limnoglobus sp. | reverse complement strand
ACAAGTGAAAGCGGGACGCGAACGTCTGGTTGTGCATTTGTTCAACAATGTGAATTCGAGCGGCGGGCACGCGATGCCGAACGACGATGTTCCCCTGCGTGAAGAAACCGTGCCGATCTATCAGATAGCAGCCACGTTCGCGGCGAAGTATCGCATACGCAGTGTGCGGCTCGAACCCGAAGGGATCGATCTGCCAATCCGCACGATCGAAGGCCGCACGACTGTCGTGGTACCCAAACTGGAAATCCACTCGATGATTGTGGCCGAACTCGACGAACCGAAATGATGCGAACTACTTCGTCTTTCCGCCAGGGTTGAGAGTATCGAGTGCGGCTTGCAAACGGGTGCGTTCGGCTTTGGCGGCATCGCTGGCGGCGTCGTTGGGGATCGCCTTCTCGACGAACGGCGCGTCGCTCATGTCGTAGAGGCTACCGCTTTCGGTGAGCTTGAAACCACGGTCGCGTACGTACCACTTTTTGCCGAGTTGTACGAACACCCAGTCGCGTGGCGTGCCTTTTTCGCCCTTGAGTTGCGGTGCGAAACTACGGCTGTCGAGAGTTTCTTTCGGCATTTTCGCACCGGCTACGTCTGCAAACGTCGCGTAGAAGTCGGTGAAGTCGATGAGGTCGTCGTTGACTTTGCCCGCTGGTACGGTGCCTTTCCAGTTGGCGATGAGCGGCACGCGACTGCCGCCTTCGAGCACGGTGCCTTTCATGCCGTTGATCTTTCGCCCGTTGATGATCGAGTAATCGGAACCGAATCGGGCGGTGCCGTTGTCGCCAGAGAACACGATAAGCGTGCTTTCGCGAAGGCCGAGCCGTTCGAGTTCTGCAACGATTTGACCGACCTGTTTATCGAGGCAAACGACATCGTCGATGTAGTGATCTTTGGTGTCCGGCTTGCTATCGGGCGTCTTCTCGATTGGCCCGTGTACGAGGTGCGACGAGAAGTAAAAGTAGAACGGTTTCGCTTTGTTCTTTTGCAGGAACTCCTTCGTAAAGTCGAGGCAGACATCGGGGTAGTAGACTTTCTCCTTCGTCTCGACTTTTTCGCCGTTCTTCGTGTAGCTGTTCACCCAGAAATAACCGTTCGCCGTGGGGTCTGTGATGTAATCGTCGAAACCCCAATCGCTGGGCGCGTCGTGCATCTGCCGCCACTTACCCGCCATCCCGGTGACGTAGCCCGCGTCTTTGAGAGTGCGAGCGTGCGATGGCTGATTCTTGAACGACACGGTGGTCGTCGCTTGGTTCGTGACCGCCCCAGTGCGGAACACGTATTGCCCCGTGATGAGCGTGGTACGCGATGGCCCACAGAGCGGCGAGGCATAGCAATGCGTGAACCGCGTGCCCGTTTCCGCGAGCTTGTCGATGTTCGGAGTCTTACCCTTAAAGCGATCCGAACCGTAACAGCCCACGCCGTCGATCCCGTAATCGTCGGCCAGAATGAAGACGATATTCGGCTTCGAGGCGGCAGTCGCGCCGTTCAAAATGAACGAGATGGACAGAAACGCAAGGAAGAATTTCATCGGTGTCACTCGTGAGGCGGTGTCGTTCGTACGCTTCAACCACCGCGAGCCGACCGTTGCCGGTCGACTCGTGTGCCACCTGCGATATGCCTTTATGTGCCGTGTTCCCAACTCGTCGTGTAGCTCACTTGGTCGGCGGTCATCGTGTCGATGCTTACGCCCATGCTCGCCAGTTTCGCGGTCGCGATGTAGTTCTCGACTTCGACCGGAACGGGGTGTACGCTGTTCGACAGCTTACCCTGGTTCTTGACGCAATACTCGGTCGCGAGCGCTTGCGTGGCGAAGCTCATATCCATCACGCTCGCCGGGTGGCCTTCGGCGGCG
>JAYSKW010000895.1:0-1954 GCA_043726085.1 Limnoglobus sp. | reverse complement strand
TTTACCATCTGTGACAATGAAACGAACCGGACTCTGGTGCCAGACATGCAAGAATCGGTAGCGGGTGCGATCCTTGGTTGTGCGGTGGGCGATGCGATTGGCTTGCCGTACGAAGGCGTGTCGAAGCAACGTGGCGTGCGGCTGTTGGGGCCACCGGATCGGCATCGGTTCGTCTGGGGCCACGGCATGGTATCCGACGACACCGAACATACCTGCATGGTCGCACAGGCGTTGTGCGCTTCGCCCACCGATGCGGATTTGTTTGCGCGCCAACTCGGACGGAGGCTGCGCTGGTGGCTGGTCGGAGTGCCCGCCGGTATCGGTCTGGCCACTTTGAAAGCGACGCTGAAGTTGTGGATCGGGTTCTCGCCATCGCGCAGTGGCGTTTTCTCCGCCGGCAACGGCCCCGCGATGCGAAGCCCGATCCTCGGGGCAGCCATCAACGACATCGAGACACTCCGGCGGTTCGTTCGCGCTTCGACGCAACTGACGCACACCGACCCGAAGGCGTTCTACGGCGCGTTTGCTGTTGCAGTTGCCGCATGGTGCGCAAAACGCAACATCGATACCCCGCTGGAATTCTTCTGGCAACTCCGTTCTGCAATCGGCACCGAGACTTCCGACGAATTCGATTCGTTAATCGTTCGCGTCGAAAACAGTCTCGTTGCGGGTGAAACAACCGAAGCGTTTGCCGAGTCACTCGGTTCCGGCAAAGGCGTGTCTGGCTACGTCTATCGCACGGTCCCGGTGGTGCTGCATTGCTGGCTGTGTCACCCACGCGATTTCGGGCAGGCGATCCGCACAATGATCCTTTGCGGCGGCGATACCGACACGACGGCGGCCATCGTCGGAGCGATCATCGGCAGCGGCGTGGGTCTTGACGGCATCCCCAAAGACTGGGTCTCCGGACTATGGGAATGGCCACGTTCGGTCGCATGGATGGAACGCCTCGCCGAATCCACCCGCCACGCAATCGCGTCGGGCACACCGGTACGCCCACCGCGCGTGTTGCCAATGGTCAGTCTCGCACGAAACATGGTATTCCTGTGCATTGTGCTGGCACACGTCGCCCGACGGCTGTTGCCGCCATACTGAAATTGCAGATGGGTGAACTCACTTCCACCCGCACGTCGTTACTACAATTCCGCATTCCGAACTCGGCATTCCAAACTTTCCCCAACGTTAGCCCCACGTGACTAAGCCTGGCTCGAAGGCGTGTGGCAGATTCGGGTGCGAAGGCAGTACGCGGACGCTGAAGCCGAACTGGCCGCTGGCTTGGCAGGCGACGGTTCCGGCGAACGACACGCGACCATCGGCGACGGTGCCGGAAGGCAGCAACGCTTTCGCTTTCGGGTCGGCGATTTGCCCCATTGAATCGAGCAAGCCGTAGCAGAGTTGCACCTCGACATCGTTCGGTGAAATCGTGCCGAGGTGGACGTGAACCTTCACGTCGAGATCGCCGCCGACGCGCAGGGTGTCGCCATTCGGCGCGTCGATTTGCTCGACGCGGACTTGCCCCCAGTCGCCGTTGATCTTGCGTCGCCAGGCCGCGAGTTCAGTGGCACCCTTCAGGTGGTTTCCGCTCAGTTTCAAAAACCGGCGATGCGACGGCAGGTAGCAACGCTCGGTGTATTCTTCGACCATGCGGTTCGTGTTGAACATTGGCACCAGCGTCGCGATCGATCGCTTCATGCGTTTGATCCAAGCGCGCGGCAGGCCATCTTTGCCGCGGGTGTAGAACGCGGGCAGCACTTCCTTTTCGAGCAGTTCGTAGAGTGCCCGGCTCTCGACTTCGTCTTGGTACGCGAGGTCTTGGTACTCTTCGCCGGAGCCGATCGCCCAGCCGTTTTCGCCGTCGTAACCTTCGCACCACCAGCCGTCGAGAATGCTCAGGTTCAAGCCACCGTTGACGGCGACTTTCATCCCGCTCGTACCCGATGCTTCGAGTGGGCGG
>JAYSKW010000894.1:0-1314 GCA_043726085.1 Limnoglobus sp. | reverse complement strand
TCCCGAAGAACCAAAAAGCCCGCGACCTCATGACGGGTGCCCCCGCCGTCGTCGAAGCCCGGCAACTGAAAGAACTCGGCGTGAAGATAGTGTAAATGTATTGTTAGCCCGACGCGCAAGCGCGCCAGCGAGGGGTGCGGTCGCCCATCGTTTGCGCGACGGGCTAACAAGAATGCAACATTGGACTTTTGTGGAGCCAGCCGTTCGATGGATTTTCATGATCCGGTCAGTTCGTGGTCGCATTTGCTGATGGCGTTCTGGATGATATTCGTCTGCCTGTTCTTGTTGAAATTGACGGCGAATCATCGGCGACAACAACGTGCGAGTATTGCGATTTATTCGCTATCCGTCGTGTGGCTGTACTTCATGAGTGGGCTGTTTCACGGGCTGCAACACGCCTCGCCCGAAGTGCGGCGACTGTGGCAACTCCTCGATCAAACCGCGATATTCTGGCTCATTTTCGGCTCGAACGTGCCAATTTGCGTGTACGTCCTTTCGAATCGCGTGCGCAATCGCATCCTCGGGCTGTTGTTCGCGATTGCACTCGGTGGCACCTTGTATTTGTGGTTGATGCCGAAGCCACCGCACGAGGTTCTCATTAGTATTTATGTTGGGATGGGCATTTCGAGTATGTTGCCGTTGCGTTCGTACTATCGGCGGTTGGGACGTAGCGGTTTGGTGTGGATCTTCTTGCTCGCGTTCTTGTATGTGATCGGTGCCGTTTTCGAGGGCATTCGCTGGCCGGTGATCGTGTCCGGCTGGCTCGGCCCGCATGAAGTCTTGCACCTGTGCGACGTCGCCGGCACGATCGCGCACCTGCGATTGTTGATGATAAACGTGATCCCGAAATATCGGTCATTTCGCGAAGTGAAAGCCGTTCGCGGATAGCTTGCGGTATGCAGCCACCCACTCGGGGCGAGGCTGGACTTGCCCGCGGAAGCGGACCATGCACGCGACGGCGTCGGCGGCGGTGAACGGGTTGACATCGCCTGCGTTTCGGCGTGCGAAGCTCTCGTAACCCGCCAACGCACAGACCGCTGCACCGAGTGCGGAGCCTTCATTCGAGACGAGGCGTTCCAGCGGTTTATCGAGAACGCTCGCCAGAATTTCGAGCATCAAATCGTTCTTCGCGATACCGCCGGATACCGTGATGCGGGTGATCTTTTGCCCCGCCGCTTCGTGTTCCTTGATGGCGAGCGCGATGAGATACGCGAGTGCCTCGAACGAGGCCCGCACGCGGACGCCTTCGTCGCTCGGCTCGTTCGGCGACCATCCGAATCGCGGCTTTTCGATGCCGATCGACGGTTCCGAAAG
>JAYSKW010000893.1:0-1118 GCA_043726085.1 Limnoglobus sp. | reverse complement strand
ACCCGACGAAATTTCAGGTGAAGCCGCTCAACCCGGTTTTGAACAAGGAAGAACTCTCCGCGTTGAAGGCGAAGTATCCGCAATTCGACCTCGACGACGATGGCATTTTGATCACTGTTGGCGAGGACGAAAAGCGATCGTCGTACATCCGCTTGAGCGACCTCGCGACAACGGCAGGCGAACGAGGTGCGGAGCGCCAACTGATCTTCCAGGGCGAAGGCAAGTTGATACGCGAAATGTTGTTCCTCACGGAAAGTAAAACGAAGCCAATCGTGGTTTTCACGCAAGGCAGTGGCGAACTCGAACTAACGCCTGCACCGCAAGGGAACAACCGACTGACCGCAGATCCGCGGCCAGCGACCGAACTCAAGTCGATGCTCGACAAAAACTATATCGAAGTGAAGACGTGGACGCCCGACTTGAAAGACACGAAAATCCCTGACGATGCCACTGCGGTTCTCATCGCTGATCCGAAGTCAACCATCTCGCCCGAAGGTGTTGCGAACATTCGCAAATATATGACCGAACCCCGCGCTGACGGCAAAAAGGGTAAGCTGATCGTGCTCACTAGTCCGTATGCCAACGCTAACGGTAAGGGTGTTGCCGATACGGGCCTCGAAGCCTTGCTCGCGGAATATCAAGTTGAAATCGGGAAAGAGTTTCTTTTCGGGCAACCTTACCAAGGGCTGAGTTACGCCGATGCAATCGCTTTGTCGAATCCGAAACTCGTACAAGATAACAACCCCTTAGCATTGGCCTATCAACGCGGTCAAAAGCCACTAATTTTAACTGATTGCCGCGAAATCGTTCCGATAGACGCGGTACCGGGTGGTCCGCCTTCGCCGTACAAATGCGACTGGTTGCTCGCCACGTATCCGCCGAACCGTATCACTTGGGCCGACCCCGACTCGGCTGCAAACCCCGCACAAACGCTTTCGTTGTTGTCGAAACCCGGTAACGGAGATCTCATCCGAAAAGTGAGAGCGACGGGGGATGGAAGTCGTCCACTAGCCGCGATCGTCAGCGAAGGGCCGACGCCGCGGATGGTCGTCATCGGTTGCGGAGCAAGTTTCGGCGATGCCAGCGCCCGACGCCAGCGCGGCGTTGAACCGCCGACA
>JAYSKW010000892.1:0-4455 GCA_043726085.1 Limnoglobus sp. | reverse complement strand
GCGATCACGCCCGATGAAGGGGGCGGGCCGCGTGCGGATATTTATAGCGGGGCGATCGGCTTCCCGAAGATCGCGAGTTTCTTTGGCATCGACGATACGAGCTTCCGTGGTGGAGCGAGATCTGCCATCGCGGACATGACGGGCGATGGCGTGGCCGATCTCATCGTGGTCGCAGGTTTCGGCGGCGGGCCGCGCGTGGCGGCGTTCGATGGCAAGTCACTTGCAACGACGCCTGTGAAGATCTTCGGCGACTTCTTCGCCTTTGAGCAAGCTTTACGAAATGGCATCTTCGTCACCGCTGGCGACATCAACGGCGATGGCTTCGCCGACCTGATCGCGGGCGGTGGACCCGGTGGCGGGCCACGTGTGCTGGCACTCGATGGCAAGAGCTTGCTGACGAATCAGTACGTGAACCTCGCGAACTTCTTCGGTGGCGACATCGGCAGTCGCGGCGGAATTCGCGTCGCGGTGAAGAACCTCGACGGCGACACGAAAGCCGATCTGGTCGTTGGCTCCGGTGCAGGTGCCGGTAGCCGCGTGACGGGTTACCTCGGCAAGAACATCGAAGTCAGTGGCGTGCCCACGGGGCAGTTCGGCTTCGAGTTGCTCGATGGCTTCAGCGGCGGCGTGTTCGTGGGATAGCAGTAGCGGTTAGTGATTAGTGTAGTGGTGAGTTGTGAGTAATCTGTGTTCTCTGTGACTCTGAGGTGATTTCGTAACCGCTCAGGTTCCAGACGCAGAAGTCGAACGGAGGATTGACGCGACGCGACGGTGCGAATACAAAGGTACGAATGGGGATATAGCTCAGTTGGTAGAGCGCTTGAATGGCATTCAAGAGGTCAGGGGTTCAACTCCCCTTATCTCCACTCTCGGTTCTCCTTTTTGCCGCATCTTTCTCACTTGTAACACCGAATCTCGTGAGACGCGAATGAACTCTCTGGTACGCATCCTTCTTGCGGTGGCGCTGATTGCGGCAATCGGCGGCGTGTGGTACGGATTTTATCGATCGGCCCCTGCCGCAATCGATCCTCAAAAAGCCGTCGAAACGATCCGTGCCGACGCGGTCGCACCCGATCCGCGGCTGGCGTTCGATACGCCGTTCCGCAACGTCAAACCGCACGTCAAATACGTCGGCGATGCGGCCTGTTCCGGGTGCCATCCCACCATCGACAAGAACTACCACGCGCACCCGATGGGCCGATCCGCCGAATACGTCGCAAAAGCTTCCGCCATCGAGACGTACGATGCCAAAAACAGCCTGAACGTTCAGGGTTATGGGCTGCGGGTCGAGCGCGTGGGCGATACGGTTCGCCATCGCATGACGGCAAACGATTCGACGGGCAAACCGCTCCCCGATCTCGTCGTGACCTCCGACGTGGCAATCGGTTCCGGCACGCGCGGGCGATCGTATCTGACCGTCGCCGACGGCGCGGTGACGCAGACGCCGATCAGTTGGTTCGGCCAAGGCGTGGACAAATGGGATGTGTCGCCGGGCTTCGATCTCAGCCGTGGCGGAAAGCGGCCGATCGGCGTGGAATGCTTGTTCTGCCACGTCGATCGCGTCGAACCCGTCGGACGCTCGCAAAACCGCTACCAGCAGCCACTCTTCGCGTTTCAGGCCAACGTGGGCTGCGAGCGTTGCCACGGCCCCGGCGAACTCCATGTGGCCGAACGGAGCATCGGCGAGCCGCTTACGGGTATCGACACGACCATCGTGAACCCGAAACACCTTTCCAGCGAACTGCGGATGAGCATCTGCCAACAGTGCCACCTCCAAGGCGAAGCACGAGTCGCCCGCCGTGGCCGCGATCTCTTCGATTACCGTCCCGGCCTGCCGTGGGAGCAATTTACGAGCGTATTCGTTCGCCATCCGGATGCCGTGGACCCGCATCATTCGGTGGGACAGTTCGAGCAAATGACCGCGAGTCAATGCTTTACGGCGAGCGTTGGCAAGATGGATTGCACGACCTGCCACGACCCGCACTTGCGCCCCGCCGATTCGGCGATGGCCGCGCACTTCAACGCACGCTGCCTAAATTGCCACGAAAAGAAGGGCTGTTCGCTACCCGCACCCGCGCGAATCGCCAAGGAAAACAGTTGCATTGCGTGCCACATGCCGAAGGCGAGCAGCACGAACATCGCCCATACGTCGATCACCGATCACCGCATTCCGCGTCTGGGTTCGGCGGCGAAACAGCCGACGCGCCGGTTGCCGCCCGGCGTGGAGCCGCTGGTGGCATTTCGCCCGACGCCGTACGCGCCCGACGCGGACGAACGCAGTCGCGACCTGGGAATCGCCCTTGCAGACAAGCTCGGCGAACTCCCGCCCGCAGCGCGCGAGATGCGGCGGTACATGTCCAGTTTCGCCGAAGATCGTTTGATGATGTCGTTGAAATCGTGGCCGGGGGATCGTCGATCGTGGCTGGCATCGTCGGGCATCCACTCGGCGCGCGGGGATCATAGTTTAGCGGTAAAAGCCGCCAAAACCGCCGTCAATCTCGCCCCGGATTCGGAGAAAGCGCTGACGATACTCGCCGATGCCGCGAACAGCGATCGCCAGTTCGATGCGGCCATCGTCGCTGCGGAAGAACTGATTCGCATCAACCCGAAGTCCGTCGACCACCGGCTACTTCTCGCCGTCGCGTATCTCGGCAAGAACGACTATAAAAAAGCCGAAACGATCTGCCGCGAAACGCTGGCGATTCACTCGCTGCTCCCGCAGGTTCACCTGTATCTGGGTGTCTGTCAGCATCAGCAGGGGGATGCGAAAGGCGGTCGCCAGTCGCGCGATACCGCCATCGGCCTGGCATCGCAACCGGCCCAGAAGTCGGCGTTCGGCGAGTGGTACGCGCAACAAACGCGATAAATCGAAACCGAGGTTATCGTCCCCGCGCTTCCATCACGCGGGCGACTTCGGCGCAGTCTTTGTCGCCACGGCCACTGAAGCAGAGGACGATCGCTTCGTCGGCGTCGCGCTCGGCGGCCATCCGCATCGTTTCGACGATGGCGTGCGCGGTTTCGAGTGCGGGCAGGATCCCTTCGAGGCGGCTGCACAAATAGAACGCTTCGATCGCTTCGTCGTCGGTGACGTTGCAATAACGCACGCGATTGTTGTCTTTCCAGAAGCTATGTTCGGGGCCAACGGCAGGATAATCCAGCCCGGCGGAGACGCTGTGAACGTCGGACGTTTGGCCGTCGTCGTCTTGCAGAACGTACGTGAACGTGCCGTGGAGAACGCCCGGTTGGCCGTAGTTCAGCGTCGCGGCGTGACCGCCGAGTTTCGGGCCGTGCCCACCCGCTTCGACGCCGACGATTTCGACATTCTCATCGTCGACGAACGGGTAAAACATGCCCGCCGCGTTCGAGCCGCCGCCGACGCACGCGACGATCGCATCGGGCAAATGCCCGATCTGCTCGAGGCACTGCTGGCGCGTCTCGCGGCCGATCACCGATTGGAAATCGCGAACCATCATCGGGAACGGGTGCGGCCCGATCGCGCTGCCGATGATGTAGTGCGTGCTTTCGACCGAAGACATCCATTCGCGCATCGCCTCGTTGACGGCATCGCGCAGCGTTCGGCTGCCACTTTCGACGGGGAAGACTTCCGCGCCCATCGCCTTCATGCGAAAGACGTTGAGTTCCTGACGGCGAATATCCTCGGTGCCCATATAGACGCGGCACGACATCCCGAGCAGCGCCGCCGCCGTCGCCGACGCGACGCCGTGCTGGCCCGCGCCGGTTTCGGCGATGATGCGCTTCTTGCCCATTCGCTTCGTTAAAAGTGCCTGCCCGATGGCGTTGTTGATCTTGTGCGCGCCGGTGTGATTGAGGTCTTCGCGCTTCAGGAAAATGCGTGCGCCGCCCGCTTCTTGCGTCAATCGTTCGGCGAAGTACAGCCGCGATGGCCGACCGACGTAATCGTTCAAAATGCGGTGGAATTCCGCTTCAAACAGCGGATCGCGACGCGCATCTTCGTACGCATCGGTCAATTGTTCGAGCGCGAACATCAGCGTCTCGGGAACGTACCGCCCGCCATAGTCGCCGAACCGCCCGCGACGGTCGGGCACAGCGGAAACGGGAGTGGCTAACGTTGTCGTGAGTGTCATATCCATGTCGCAAAATAGTGGACGAAATTAGTAAGCCGTTCGATACATCACAGTTTGAATTGGTCGATCGAGCCGATGGCGATCGCCTTCCGATAATGGCTCGATTTCTCTTCTATCATAGCGTTGCCCCGTAGCCCGAGCAAAATAAAACTCCCAATCAGAAGTCGTTCTGCTTCTCGACATCGGCGAGTTCGGTTTCCGCGCGGCGGGAGAGTTCCCAGCCCAGGTCGGAGCACGCGAAGCGAGCGGAGGCTGGGGAAGCAAGGGCAAACGGTTTTCGGTCCTGAAGGGACCGTTCAGAGCGATCCAGCCTGAACCGTCCTTTCAGGACGGAAGCTTTTTTCTGGGT
>JAYSKW010000891.1:0-2097 GCA_043726085.1 Limnoglobus sp. | reverse complement strand
TCATTCCGGGCGCACGAACCGTCGTGTTTCGCAGACTCACCACGACCCTCAGCGATTGCTCGTGGCAAACGCAGGCTAAAGACCTGCGGCTACCAGAATTAAGAGTTTTCCGCCTTGGAATCATGGAGAGCTTGCATCCACACTGGCCTCATAGAGGCCAGCTACAAATGCACCGGCCTCATAGTGGCCAGCGACATAGGAAAGAATGCGCCATTGGACGTAAGCGTGTCACCGGTCTGGTATCTGTTCGCATTAAAGCGGGAAGCGCGCGGCGTTCGCCGTGCGGATGTTCGCATCGAAGTCATCGGCATGGGGCCGGATGCGGCCCGCGCGAACACCGAACGCCTGCTGCGTGACTCGCCTCCGCCAGCGTTGATTGTTTCCGTGGGCATCTGCGGTGGCCTACGCGATGGTTTGAACGTCGGCGACATCATCGTGCCGTGCGAAGTGGTGACAGTGGATCGTCAGTCGTGGAAGTGCGAGCCGATTGCGCTCCCTGCAACCGGCCGATTGCTCTCGGTGAATCGCCTCGTATCGTCGGTCGAAGAAAAACGCAGACTGCACATCGAACACGCCGCCGACATCGTCGACATGGAAGCCGCCAGCATCGCCGCGATCTGCGCCGAACGCGGCATCCCGTTCGCGGCCATCAAAGCGATCAGCGACACCGCCACCGATAGCCTGCCCACCGAACTGGAACAGTTCGCCCCCAACGGCCACGTCCGCATCGGCCAACTGCTACTCGCGATAGCCAAGCGCCCCCGCCTCATCGCGGACTTACTCCGATTGCAACGAACGACATCCATCGCCATCGCACGTCTGGGTCTCTGGGCGGCAACGCCGTGAAGGATTTCCACATCGGCGTTATTTCGTGTATTTGTAGCGGCAGTCGTGAGACTTCTGACGCGGTGACTTCTCGCGAAGAACGTCTTTCGCGCAATTTTCGTATTACACTGGAAATTCGATTGAAAGCCCGACTTCACATTAACGAGGCAGGAACCTGCGTTGTGCGGAGTGCGATGAATGGCGTCACCCACACGAATTCGCACAGTCAAAAAATCCAAGACGATCCGACGTAAGTTGGCTTTTACGACGTGCACGGAGTGACATGAAAGTGTCGCCAAATGACATAGAAGTGCGCCCAAATGACATAGAAATGTCGCCTCCGGTCGATTTTCGGTCGGTTTCGGTCGATTTTCGGACGGTACTTGCGCCGAGTTGCGAAACGATGGCAATTGGCGTAACCATCATGCAATGTTAGAGATACGTCATACGCATTCGCAATTTACGACCAAAAAGCGACCTTTTTTGGCCCCCGAAAACCGAAAAAACACCCCGAAAAACAGTTTTAGACGCTCCGCAATTCTGACTTACGTCGATTCTGGCGAGGCGATTTTGCACTTCCGGCACTAATCGCTTGCGTCTGGGGTGGGGGTTGGTAGCATCTCATTTCCTACCTCCCCGGTGTTGCAGGTTCTTCCAATCATGCTGTTCGCTGCCACGTATACGCAAGATCTCGACCCGCTCGGCCATCGCTTGGCATCCACGGTTGTGGCGGCGCTGCCGGTGCTGGTGCTGTTTTACCTGCTCGTGGGGCGGCGCTGGGTTGCGAGCGGTGCCGGTGCCGTGGGTGCGATCGTGGCCGTCCTGATCGCGTGGCTCGTGTACGGCATGCCCGTTCAAATGGCGTCGTGGTCGTTCGTTCACGGCGCGATCTTCGGGCTACTTCCGATCGGCTGGACGGTGTTTGCCGCGATGCTGCTTTACAATCTCACCGTGGAAACAGGGCAATTCGACATCATTCGCCGTTCGATTGCAGGCTTAAGCGGCGATGCCCGCGTGCAGTCGATCCTGATCGGCTTCTGCTTCGGTGCTTTCATGGAAGGCGCAGCGGGGGCCGGTTCGCCGGTGGCGATCTGCGGCGCGATGCTCGTCGGCCTCGGCATCCCGCCGTTGCGCGCGGCGGTCATTTGCCTCATCGCGAACACCTCGCCAGTGTGTTACGGTGGCCTCGGCGTACCGACGCTGACGCTCGGGCAAGTGACGGGCATTAACCCCGATACGCTCAGCGTGATGGCGGGGCACCAACTGCCGATC
>JAYSKW010000890.1:0-4703 GCA_043726085.1 Limnoglobus sp. | reverse complement strand
TGGACGAAAATGCGGCCGTACATCGTCATCGGTGCGTTCCTGTTTCACCTCGGCATTTCGACCTTCATGGGGTTGAACATGTTCGCGTTGCTCATGCTGACGTTACTGTTGGCGTATCTGCCGCCGAACGTCATCCGCGACCAACTCCGTTCGGCCGCAATGGCCGTGCGGGTGCTGTTTCAATTCGATGGTACCTCGGCGAAACACCTGCGTGCCGCCGCACTCCTGAAGGCGATCGACGTCGATAATCGAGTCGATCTGGCGACGACGACGGGGCCGATTCGCGTGCAAATCGATGGCAAACCGAGCACGGGAGCCGATGCCGAGAGCGTGCTATTCGCGAACGTCGGGCTGTTACGCTGGATCGGCTTCGCGCGAAAAATCCCCATCATCGGCCCAAAGATCGCCGCGCTGTTCGTGCCCCGATGATGGGAAGTGCCGGTCGATGGAATTCTCGGAGGGCAACGGGTTGTAGCCATGCTCTGACTTTCTTTTGTAACTGGCCTCTCCGAGCCGGCATGGAGGCGAACTCTCTTCGATTGCTGGGCATTAGGGGTCGCAGACCCCGCCTACAAAACACGAAGTCAGTGCCGTTGGATCGTATGTCGTTGCCGGGTGCGTCGTTCTTACAGGCGATTCATCTGGCCTTCGCTTATTTGAAGACCACGAGGAACTTGATTAGCACCGCGAAACTGAAGAGGGCGAGAAAAACGAGTCCGGCGAGTATGGCGATGGTCGCGAGCGTGCCACGCGCCACTTTCGCCCAAACGCCTTGACGGCCATCCAGCCATTCCCGGATCGCGGCGAGTGTCACAACAATCATCGCATAGGTAACGATCACGAAAGCAGGCACGATCGACCAATGCAGCGTTACATGTTCGGGTCGGTTCTCGACCTGCATCAAGACTTGCATCCACAGCGCGCCGTAAACAAAAAATCCTCCCAACAAACTGATCCGCAGGTAATCGGCGAACACCCACTTCGACAAATTCCATCGGCGGTAGATCGCGAACGCCAAGCCACACAGGATCGCAGTCGCAGCGAATGCAATGCCTCCGCTCATCCGAAGCATTTGCCGAGTCTCATGAAACCATTCGGGTGGAGTTCTTACTTCCACGAGCTTCGTTTTCAACATGGTTATGCTGATGATGATGTCTTCGTCGTTCTTGATCTGATGATCGCGGTCGCGGTCGACTCCGTGGATCGTCCATCTCGATTGCCCCCACTGATCCATCGAATTCGGAACCGGCTGTACGTCCGTGACGGATTCACCGTCCTGGCCGTCCTGGACGGTTGCAATCACCGATTGACAAACCCATACCGTGCCGGCGACGACAATCGCAATCCAGATCAGCCAGGCACGACGCTGCAAATATACCTTGCTGTGAGGATTGATAGCCGTGGCGTCGGTCATGACGGTCTCGGTTTCGTTAGAGGTCATGTCGGTGTGTAAAGGACTGCTCGCCCGTCGACGAGCCGAACCCGGAGCGTCCGTCACACGGCCGACTCGTACTACCGAACTCACTCGGTGCGGGCATTCTAATCGCTCGCCCGCACTCGATCGAAAAGTTTCTGAAACGACTTTCGGCTACCGGCGTTTCGATCTGACTAAGTCTCACGTACAAAAGATGACGGCCCGCGAGTGCTTCTTCTCGCGGGCCGGAGTGAAATTGGTATCGACGTGGTGAATTTCAAATCGCAGATCTCGTGCCAAACTGCGGCATTGCGTTTGCTCATCTGAGAAATAACTCTCAGGGCAACACAATGGCCGTTACGACCCGACCCGCTTGGCAAAACGCACTCATCACGCTCTCCGCCGTCGTCACGACGACGGTGATTTTAAGCCTGCTTTACATCGGTCGCGTGGTGGCGATCCCGATCGCGATGGCGATCTTTTTCACGTACGTTCTCGCACCCGTCGTGGCGTTCTTGCAACGTCGCGCGATTGGCCGAATGACTGCCGTTATTATGACGGTGGTTGCGGCGGTTTGCCTATTTTTGGGAACGTCGTTTCTCATCACGCAACAGTTGGCCAGCCTGACGCAAACCTTAACGGCTAACGCCGAGCCGATCAAAATCAAAGTGGCATCACTTCGGACTTCGATTCTGGGATCGACCGATTCGCCGCTCGCAAAGCTGATGGACGATCTCGACAAAATGATCGCCCCGGCGAAAGGCGATGCCGATAAGATTTTGGTGATGGAGCCGCGACAATCGGCGTGGACGCCGAGTGTGAATACGATCGTTGGCCCCGCAACCGAAGCCTTTGGGCAAGCGGCGTTCTCGTTCATTTTAGTCGTCTTCATGTTGCTATCGAAGACCGACCTGGGGGATCGTCTACTTCGATTGCTCGGCGAAGATCAGATGACCACCACCACGCGCGCCATGAACGATGCGAGCGAGCGGGTCAGCAATTATCTCTTCCACCAGTTCATTATCAACTCGCTGTTCGGCCTCGTCGTGGCGATCGCGCTCTTTGCAATTGGAATGAAGTATTCGCTGCTATGGGGATTCCTCATTACACTCATGCGCTATGTCCCGTACATCGGCACGTGGCTCGGCGTCATCCCGCCCGCGATTTTCGCATTCGCAACTAGCCCCGATTTCGGTCTCGCGCTCGGCACGGTGGGAATCATTCTCGGACTCGAAATGATCGTCAATAACCTCGTCGAACCGCGCATTTACGGCAAGAGCCTCGGCGTCAGCGAAGTGGCGCAATTGGTTTCCGCGGCAATTTGGTCGTTCCTTTGGGGGCCAATTGGGTTAATCCTTTCCAGCCCAATCACGACCTGTTTACTCGTACTCGGTCGCCATGCGCCGCCGTTCCGATTCCTGGAAATCCTCCTCGGCAATACGCCACCGCTTTCCCCATCGCAGTCGCTGTTCCAACGACTGGTCACGAAGGATCAAGACGAAGCGATGCACACGTTGAAACTCGCAATGAAAGACCGCGATCCCGAAGCCGTGTTCGACGAGGTCTTTCTTCCCGCAGTGGTTCAACTCAAAGCTTCTCGCGCAAAAGGAGAACTGGATGAACTGGACAACGCCCGCGTCCTGACAGTGGCCCGCGAAGTGCTCGACGAAACATTGGACGAGCTTCGCGAGAAGCCGAGCGGCGACGAAGAGTTCGTCGAGCGAATTCGCGTGTTCGCCTGCCCGGCACAAGATGAATTCGACCAGTTGTCGCTCGAAGCGTTGGCGTCCCGCCTGCCGATTGCCTACTGGGAAGTCCGCGTGCATTCCGCGACCAAACTCGCCTCCGAAATGGTGACCGACACGGAGGAGTTCAACCCGCAAGTCATCCTCATCGGATCGCTACCACCGGGTGGGGTGGCACACGCACGATATTTGGTGAAGCGATTGCGTCAGCGTTGTCCCGACGCTCAAATCGTGATGGGACGCTGGAACGATTCGGCGCTGAACGTCGAAGAATGGAAAGCCGCCGGCTGCGACACCGCAACCGCATCGCTCCGCGACGCGCTCAAACACCTCCGGTCGTGGAAACCCGTATTACAAGCAGAAAAAGCGGCGAAGGCGTAAACGCGAGGGGGAATTTTGAAGTTGCGTTACGAGCTGGTAACGCTCTGTAAAGCCTGCGAAACGTAGCTCGCACGATTCCGTAAATTCTCCCGGTTTTACTTGACGTAGCGATTGCGCGGTGTATGATCTAACGAAATCTCATCTTCGCAATTGGATGTCGCCCGATGAAATCTGCAAACCGTACGTTATTGACGGTAACCGAAGTCGAGCTGCGGATTGTGCCCGATGCCACCGCGACTTTGCTACCCGAGACCATCGGCTCGACGAGCACGACGGCCACGACGCTGCAATATGTCGATGACCCATCGCACCCTGTCACGGCCACAACGCTCGGATTCACCGACGATCCCACGCACCCTGTCGCGGCGACTCCAGCCAACGCGGCGATTCCGCCAACGTTGCCGACACCAACACCAACACCGACACCGACAGCGCCACCCGCTGACAACGCAGCGTCACCCGGAGCGTTCGATTGGATCGACGCACTCAGCGACGACCAGATTGCGTATCTGCTTTCCTTGTCCGATGCCGATCTGGCCGCAGTGCTGTTCGGCCCAATCGCCCCCGAAAGCCCCGCGACGCCCGTCGCTGGGCCGATCCTCCCCGCGGACATCACTGTGACACTCCACGGCGTCGACGTCGGCACTCGCACGACCCCGCCATCGACCGGATCGAGCTCCAGTTATAGCGACCTCCTCTTTCGCGAAGACCCGAACGCCCCACCGCCCACTGCCACGACCTTGGAATTCACGAACGGACAACAAGGTCAAGGACCGTTAGTAACGACGCTGCAAAATCCGGTACAAGCACCGCAGATGACGTCGCAAGAAGCCCTGAATCGTCTGCAAAATCGTCCGCAAATCATCGTCGATAGTAGCACGCCACCCGTCGTGCAAACCGCCGCCGCCCCCGTCACGCAAGCCGGAGTACCCACCTCGATCCGCCCCGGCAACGAATGGATCTACAACACCACCGCCAACGGCATGTTCGTCCCGTTCATGACCAAAACCGCCTACGCGGCGATGATCACTGCAGGAAACATCGCGAACGGCTCGACGTCGAGCGGCTGGACCTTCGGCGCAACCTTCGGTCCCACAATCAGCGAAATCGGGAACCTCATCAACTATGCGCCGACAATAATAACGACTGAAGTCATGATGTGG
>JAYSKW010000889.1:0-9092 GCA_043726085.1 Limnoglobus sp. | reverse complement strand
ACTCAACCGCTGGGCCGACCGCACACCCGGCGAGAAGATCGTGAAGTTGACGTTACTCCGCGAAGTCGATCACACCGAAAAGCGAGTGACTGCCGAACTGAAATGGGACGAAAACGCCCGCTTCGACCTCACCGGTATCGGCGGGCCGAACACGCCGTCGCCGATCAACGCGCTCGGATTCGCATACCAAGTTCAAGCGGTAATCGATGCCGTTTCACCCGGAACTCCGGCGATTGATGCTTCGCTGTTAGCGAACGACACGATCGAAGCGGTGAAGTTGTACGCCCGAAATTACGCCGGCGAGTTGAAAGCCGGTAGCTGGCAGGAGATCAAGCCGCACCAGTGGGCCGCGATCGATGCGATCATTCAGCGCGATGCCGTCGAAGAGTGCGAAATTCGCGTCAACCGTGCCGGTGAAAAGCTGACGATGAAAGTGGCAACCTCCATCGACAGCGTGAACCCACTCGCGAACGACGATCGCGGGCTGTCCCTGATGCCGGACTTCCGCATTCAGAAAGCGAACGACATCGGCGAGGCGTTGTCGATGGGCGGCCGCCGCACGATGCGGATGATCAAGGGCATTTACATCAACCTGTACGCGATGATCTTCGGGCGAGTGTCCGCACTGCAAACGCTCAGCGGGCCGATCAACCTCGCGCGCATGTCGTACTTGTTAGCCGGGGAAAGCCCGTGGCGATTGCTGCTAATGCTCGCACTCATTAGCATTAACCTCGCCGTGGTCAACTTCCTGCCGATCCCCGTGCTCGACGGCGGGCACGTGATGTTTCTCTTCTACGAGTGGATTCGCGGCAAGCCCGCCCCCGAACGAGTCCAAACGTGGCTCACCCTCGCGGGCCTCGCCGTGGTACTCACGATGATGGCGTTCGTCGTCGGGTTGGATATTTACCGGCTCGCGACAACGTGGATCGGGCGAATCTGATCTCGCGGCAAGAATTCGCCGCAACGCGTAGGCTTTGCGGCGCGGCGAATTCCGGAAGTAAATTTTTCCGTCGTCTGCGATCGATGCGGACTTGAACCACTTTTCCTATTTTCTCAATTGGAGCAAAGTCTGAGGGCCGGGCGGTCGATATTACCGACACAACCGCTACTCGCTCGAGTGGGTCTCTTGCGGTCGATCATGGGGATGGGATATGAACCTCGCCGCATTACTATTGCTCGGGACCGGACTTGCGGTAGGCCAAGCGCCCGTTCCCACGAATGACTACCAAGCGATGCGGACGCGGTCGATTAAACTCGATATCGCGGGCATCGAACCGGCCGATCAGGCGAAAATTGCACGCATCGAACTGCTCGTTTCCAGCGACATGGGCCAAACTTGGACGGTCTGGGAGAGCGTCAAACCCGATCAGCTTTTCTTGCCGTTCATCACCAAAGAAGACGGCGCGTATTGGGTGACGAATATGACGGTCTTCAAAAATGGCTCACGCGATCCCGAAGATCCCACGAAGATCGACCGAACGCAGATTCAAAAACTCCTGATCGATACGACGCCGCCCGTGCTGAAAATCCGCACGGCACAGCGTGCGGGCGACGACATCACGCTCGATTGGAGCGTCGAAGATCGCAACCCAAACGACGCGAAAACCAAAGTCGAATGGAAACCGACGACGGCAGCGGATTCCGCGTGGAAAGCGGTGGTTATTTCCAGTGCAGACAAGCGATCTGCAAGATTTAACCCGAATGCCAACGATGCAATTGTCGTTCGCATTTCGGTCGAAGATCTCGCGGGAAATGTCGCCGTGCAAATGAAGGAAATCGCCGGCATCAGCACGAGCAGTTTCACACCCACACCGGCACTCACGCAGCCGCTGCCGAACACGAGCACCGACACGGGCGGCATCGTCGCGCCACAAATTTTGCCGCAAGTCGCGCCATTGAGTTTCCCAATGGGGCCGAGCGCGCCGGTGATCGACCTGACGGGCGGCACGAAACCGATGACGATCGCCACTCCCACAATCGCGCCGCCGCCGCCCGCAGCGATGGTGCCCATCGCGAGCGGTGCGGGCATCGTCCAACCGACGGCTGCGGCACCTGCCGTGCCAACGATGGCATTCGAGGCGGTGAAACCCGAATTGCCGAAGGCGCTGATCGTCAATTTCCTGCGTTTCGAGCTGCCGTACCAACTCGATGCGGGTCCATCGGGCGTGTCGCGGATCGATCTGTATTTGACGCGCGACGATGGCAAATCGTGGTCGAAATGGAGCCAGCACGACGGCAAGGAATCGCCGTTGCGCGTCGCACTCGACACCCGCGTGAACCCGCAACCGGAAGGCACGTACGGCTTCCGCATGGTGCCAATCAGCGGGGCGGGCCTGAGCGAAAGCCTGCCGACCGAGGGTTCGGTGCCCGATTTCCGCGTACAAGTCGATATTACACCGCCGATGATTAAGATTTTTCAACCCGAAGCCGAACCGAATCAGCGCGATACTTTGTTGCTGAAATGGTCGGTGACGGACAAAAATTTGGCGAAGGATGCGGTCGTGCTCGTGGAATGGAGCGAAGGCGCAACGGGGCCGTGGAAAGTGATCGGCGGCAACGAGAGCATCGTGCCCGTGGCGGCCGGCCTCGGCAGCGATGTGTCGCTGCGGATTCCGAACACCGGCAGTTACGCCTGGAAGCTACCCGCGAACTTGCCGAGCGCGAAAGTGTACCTGAAAATGACCGCATGGGACGCCGCCGGGAACAAGAGCGAAGTCTCGACGCCATCGCCGGTGCTCGTCGATCTGGTCAAACCCCGAGCGCGGATTCAGGGCATCATGCAACCGACGATTGCGAAACAGTGATGTAATCAAACTGAACTTGTTGCGATCTTCCGTTCGCGGTACAGCCGCTTTATGAATGCAATCTGCTCGATTCTGCTCGCCACTTTCCTCGTCAGTTCGCCACCGGTTGCGACTCTCGTTGCGGACCGCGAAACGGTCGATGCGGGTGTCGTGCGAAGCGGGCCGTTACTGCGGCAGGTTTACCGCGTGACGAATCCCTCGGCGACGTTACCTTTGCAAATTATCGGCCTCGATGGCACGTGTGGTTGCATTCGCAAAACGTTCGCCAAAAGCGATCTCAAGCCCGGAGAGACAACCGACATCACCGTGGAAATTAACACGCTGACGCAACCGGAGGGGCCGAACACCTGGAAAACGAATGTGCGGTATCGCATCGGTTCCGCAGCCGTGGAAGAACGCCTTACGCTCGAATTGGTGGCAAAGATCGTCAAGGAACTCGACGTGAAGCCGCCGATGCTTGCGATCTCAATCGAAGGCGCAGCCAAAAGCACGATCGTCCTCACGGATCGCCGCGCGACGCCGTTGACCGTGAAAGCGATCACTTCGACCTCAACGCATCTTACGGCGAGCGTTCGCGAAGCGAAAGACGGCACGATTTCGATCGAAGTTTCGATTGCGGAAGGCGTTGCAACGGGCAGCCACGACGAGACGATACTGATCACGACATCGGACCCGCTTTACCCCGAATTGCGCGTGCCCGTTCGCATTACCAAGCGGTCGAAAGACGCGGTGCGTGCGTTGCCCGAATCGCTGGATTTGCGAATCGCCACCGAGAATACCACGGCATCGGGCGTGGTTCAGTTTCGGCGGCCGAACGCGGAGAATATCCAGATCGCCACCGCCACTTGCGCGGGCAAAGGCGTCACGCTGAAATGGTCCGCAGGTAGCGGTGCGGTTGCGACCATCCGGGCGACCATCGACCCAAGCACCGCCGATCCGAGCGGCCAAACGACAATTCGCGTGACCTTCAACGAACCTGCCAGCGAAGAAATCATCGTGTCACTCAGCTGGGCAAAGGACTGAAACGCAAGGATTCAACATTTGCATCGGTAGTTGTGCAGTGGGCATGTAAAACAGATGTATCGTCACCGATCGTACGAGGGGGTATTGTGGGCCAGATCGGGCCATCGGAACTGAGCGGTTCACTTTCGCGGGCGACGGCCCAGCGACTGAGTCAATACCTTCGTTGTCTGCGGCCCGCGCTGCCTGGCACGACAGTTTCGAGTTCGCAACTCGCTCGCGCCGTTGGCGTCAGCGATGCCCAAGTCCGACGCGACCTCGCCACGCTCGGCAACCTCGGCCAGCGCGGCATCGGCTACGATGCCAACGCACTCACCGCCGTCATTCGTCGAACGCTCGGCATCGATCGCACCTGGAAATCCGTCATCGTTGGCGTCGGTAATCTCGCACGCGCACTCTTACGCTATCGTGGCTTCCAAGAACAAGGCTTCGCGATCGTCGGCCTGTTCGACAACGATACGACCAAAATCGGCACGCAAGTCGACGGGCTGACGATCCACCCGCTCGATCGACTCGCGAACGCGATCGCAACCTCGAAAGCCGAACTCGGCGTCATCGCGGTCCCGCCCGAATCGGCACAACTCGTGGCCGATGAACTGACGCGAGCGGGCATTAAAGGGCTGCTCAATTTCGCGCCGGCACTTTTGAAGATCGCACCGCACATTCGCCTCGTCACCGTCGATCTGGCGATCCAATTTGAACAACTCGCGTACTTGGTCCGACTCGGGCGAACTTCGGAAACGGGAGATTGATTCTTTCCAATCGCCGCGCGAATCGGTTACACTTCTATACTTCTCGCGGCAGAAACGGATACTTTTCAACCCGTTGCGCCAGTGGAGTCCCCAATGTACTTTACGATCGTTGTCCTTTCCACGCTCCTGCTCGCCAACCCCGTGCGAACGCAGGCCATGATAGATAAGTCGCTCGACGCGCTCAAGCTCGCCGACGTGTCGATCTACTACGTCCTCGTCGGCAACGAAAAGCAACTGACCGTTTCTCTCGTCGGCAAGAAGGTGACCGACGCGACCCTCGCCCACCTCAAACCGATCGACGGGCTGTACAGCCGCCTCGTAATCGGCACCGCTCCGGTGACCGACGCCGGCCTGAACAAACTCGTCGGTCTGAAGGGCTTCAAAGACCTGACGGTGGCGAAAATCGAGGAAGACACGCTCACCGACGCCGCCCTCGTGCCGCTCGGCAAGTTGACCCACCTCGAGAGCCTCGACATTGGCAGCAATCATAAGCTGACCGACGCCGGATTAGCCCACCTGAAAGGACTCATTCGCCTCCGCACGCACGACTTGGATTGGAACCGCCTCGATGGCTCCGGCCTTGCCCACCTGAAACCGTTGGTCGAACTCCGCACCATTAAGCTGTTCAACGTCACCAAGATGAAGCCCGAAGCCGCCGTCCATTTGAAGCAGTTTCCGAAGCTGGAAGAGATCGACCTCGGGCAGTCGAACCCAACCGACGAATGGCTGACGCATCTCGGCGAGATCCGGACGCTGCGGGAACTCCGGCTCAATCAGGCACCGGTTACCGACGCCGGCCTCGCCCGCCTGTCGGGCCTGACCAAGTTGGAAACGCTGATGCTGTACGGATCGAACGTAACCGACGCCGGCCTCGCCCACCTCGCCAGTATGAACGCGATGAAATCGTTGACCCTCGACGCGACCAAGGTGACCGATGCGGGGCTAATCCACCTCGAGAAAATGACCGGGCTGACCGCACTGGAACTGGACCGCACCGGGGTAACGGATGCCGGACTGGATCGCATCGGCCGATTCGCGAAGCTGGAGCGGTTGAACCTGGCGGGAACCGCCGTCACCGACGCGGGGCTGGCCCACCTGCGCGGTTTGACGGGGCTGACGACACTCAATCTGTACGGGACCGCAACGACCGACGCCGGCCTGGCCCATTTTCAGAAGATGACGAAACTCACGCGGTTGGACGTGGGCAACACCAAAGTGACGGACGCCGGACTGGACGTGGTGAAGGGGTTCGCCGATCTAGACGACCTGGCCCTGAGTTCGTCGGGCGTGACCGACGCCGGATTAGCCAACCTACACGGGCTGAAGAAGCTGAAATGGATCCATCTGTACAAAGCGAAGCAGGTCACAGCGGTCGGGGTGGCGGCGCTGACGAAAGCGATTCCGGGACTCAATGTCAACCGCTGAGTCCGTCGACCCGTCAACTGGCTTCGGGCCATCCCGCAATGAAACGAAAGTGGGCGATACTGGATTTGAACCAGTGACTTCGTCCGTGTGAAGAACGCACTCTACCACTGAGTTAATCACCCATACTTTACACAAGATAGCAATCGCTTCCAGAAGGGTCAAGGTCGCGAGCTACACCCCAATACCCATCTCCGCGTTCTGGAACATTGAAAATGCAATCGAATACCGCAAGTGGTTACGGCCACTCATCGGGATAAGACACGCGGTGCGCTTCGACTCGTGTAGGCGGTTCGAGCTTCGCGATGAGTCTTTCGATCGCGCGACGCGGCACGGCCTTTGCGCGATTCTCGTTCTGATGAAGCAGCACTTTCAGCAACGGTTCGAGATAGACGATCTCGATTCGTGCGTCGTAATCGGCGAACAGATCGATCCAGCGCGTGCGCGTCAGCCGCATCGTGTTCGTGGCGTTGAATGCGAAATCCCGTTTCGCCCGTAGATGCTCGCGGCACCACTCGCGGGCGACTTGCACTACCTCGCCCTGATCGTCGGTCGCATCGACATCGAGGCTCGTACGGACATCGTCCAGCGAAACCACAGGCAGGTTCGGCCGATGCACGGCCAGCCAGGTGTCTTTCCCGGCACCGGGTAAGCCGGACATCATCGTCACGGTGCAACGGAACGCTTCGCGCGGCACGTAATGCAAGCTCGAAAGCTGGTCGCGAAAGTACAGGAAACGCGCATGGTCGTTCGCGAACGGGTAGGGCTGCGAGAAGCAATCGTTCTCCTCGGCGACCATTTTCCAAAGGTGCAAATTGTCTTCGGCCCGCGCAGTATCCGTCGTCGTTCGGCCTCGCGTATCAGCGAGCGCGAACAGGTACAGCAAGCGGTTCGAGACTTGCCACGATGTCGCGATGACTTCCTTCGCGGGGTCGGTTTTTTTGAGCAAGTACGGCGGGCGGCCGTGATAGCGAACGAGTTGGCAAACCTCTTCGCGGAACGCGAGATTGCAGCCGAGGTTACGCATCACCGTACGCCCGATTTCCATGCCGACGACCGAGTGTTTCGGCGAGCGGGTTCGCCCCGTTTCTGGGTCGATGACCGTCGTCTGCGGCTTGCCGGAATCGTGAAACAGCGCAGTAAACAGCAATTTTAATTGCGAATCGCGATCCAGCGAGGGCCACTCGGGTAGCCGTTCCAGTTCGCGGATCACCATCACGGTGTGCGTCCAAACGTTGCCTTCCGCGTGCCAGCCCGCATCTTGGTTGCACGCCATCATCGCGCACGCCCACGGTTGCGCTGCCGCCCAAGCCAGCACCTCCGCAAGCGTCGCATTCTCAATGTCGTTCCAAGTCTTCATGACCAGATCTCTACGCCACTTCGCAGCGTGTTCGGAACCATCGCCTGATGTTGCCAATGCTCGCTTTGTTTGATCTTCTCGACGAACTCGGGCCGTACGAGTTTGGCGCGGCCGGTGACGCAGCCTTCGGCCTCCGTGCGGACGTAGACGCCTTCCATGCGGTCGTCGATTAGGCCGGTGAACGGGTTATCGAACGCGCTGTCGTATGCGGAACGACCGATCATGTCGAAGAGGTCTTTCTCGTTCGTGCGGCCGCGGTGCAACACGGGAACGGTCCCGATATCGGTGCTGTCGAGCATTCGCAGGCGCGTATCCAGATCGAGGAAACGGCCCAACGATTTGTCGTAGATGTCGAACTCGAAGAAGTAGTGCGGGAGCGCCCGATAATGCACCGAGTGCTTCGCATACAGCCATTCGCCGAACAAGATGAACCGATCCGCGAGCATCGCTTCCAACACGGAACGCTTGCCCATCGTCCACTGTTTGAACAAATCGTACTGCGGGTGCATCCCCGATTTGATCTCGTGGCCGCGACATTGCAAGATCATGCGCCCTTGCGAATGGAAGTGGATGCCGGTGTTCGTCCCGTCGAGTTTTTCTTCGACGATGAGCGAATCGTCGGCCACGAACCGCGCCGATTCTTTCGCGGACAGATACTTGTCATCGTCGGTGCCGCGCGACCCGAACAGGTGCGGCGTGCGGGGATACTTCACAAAATCATCGCGCGTCGCACCCATGGCTGGCCCCTTACTCGGATTCGATTCCGCAAGGGACACCGCATTCTGAATCGGGTTCGGTGCGTGTAGCCCTGTCGCTCCGCGAGAAAAAAGCGAGAATGGGTTACGTTGAGTGCAGATACATTAGTTTGCGATGGTTTTTGCTGCCTCTCGCGGAGCGAGAGGGCTACGAGTTCAACCGGAAATCACGGCTTCCACCATGCGTCTAATAACGTGCGCAGTTCGGTTGCCTTCGCGATGTTCTTGTCCGCGAGATTCGTCACTTCGGTCGGGTCGGCGTGCAGGTCGTAAAGCTCGACTTTCGCGTTTGGCAATCGTGTCGCGTTCGGGACGATCAGTTTCCAATGTCCTGCAATCACCCAGCGATATTTCAGGCTCGCAACGGGGTTCTGGATGTCAATTGCGTTGTGCTCGTAGATCTCGCCGAACACCGCCTCGCGTTTGTTCACCGCGTCCGGTAGCAGTAAGTTCACGCCGGGGAGTTTCGTTTCTTGCTTCATTTCCAGTGCGGCGAGGATCGTCGGCACGACGTCGATCGAACTGGCGAGCGCTTCGGAACGACCCGCTTTCACGTGGTTCGACCAACGGATGAGGATCGGCGTTCGCACCCCGCCGTCGTACTGCGACTGCTTCGATTTCGCCGCATACACCGCCGACTTCGGATCTTGAATCCAGCCGTTGTCGTGCAAATAAATCACGATCGTGTTCTCGGCCTGCCCGGTTTTATCGAGGTGCCCGAGGAGTTCGCCGACGGTTTCATCGAACCATTCGCACATCGCCCAATACTTGCAAACGAATGGCGACTCGTGCTTTCCCTTGTACTTTTCAAATAGGCGTGCGGGTGGGTTGTGCGGTTGGTGCGGCATGATCGGCGCGTACCAGACGTAGAACGGCTTCCGGTCGGCCTTCGATTTGTCGATGAAGTCCGTGACGGCTTTCAGCCCTTCGCGGCCGATCTTCAACCCTTCATCGCCGTGGCGGCCGCCCTTTGCCGCGT
>JAYSKW010000888.1:0-3289 GCA_043726085.1 Limnoglobus sp. | reverse complement strand
CCGCAATGCCTGGAATGTCCGCGTCGCCGGGTGGATTCGCCGCGTGTCCGGCCCCCACGGTACGCTATGTTTCACCACGTCGGCAAGATCGGCTGTCGTGGCGAACGGTTGCGTTTGCCGCCGTTCGACGATTCGCCGCGCGATCTTGCGGCTATGTCGTTCTTCGCCGTACTCGAATATCAAGTCCGCCAGCCCGCCCTCGCTGAGGCGGTTCACGAGGTCCGCTGCCGTCTGCCCGCCGTTGCGATCGAGCCGCATATCGAGCGGCCCATCGTGCTGGAAGCTGAAGCCGCGCGTCGGGTCGTCCATCTGATCCGAACAAAACCCGAGGTCGGCGAGTACGCCATCGACCGCACCCAGCCCCGCATTCTTCAGCACATCATCGAGCTGATCGAAGTTCGCACGAATCAGCGTGAACGGCAGCCCTTGCAGCGTCACCGTGGCGAGCGCGAGCATCGCGTCGTCCTGATCCAGACCGAACAGATGGCCATTCGGGGCGATCCGCTCGGCAATCAATTTCGCATGTCCGCCAACGCCGATCGTGCAATCGACCCACGTCTCGCCAGGCTTCGGATCGAGCAAAGTCATCGTCTCGAGCGGCAACACGGGTAGGTGCCGCGCGATGGTGTTTGGGGTCATACGGTATCTAGCAAAGGCGGTCAAGTCGAACGGGAACGTACAGTTGAAATACGAAATGGAGTGGATGAGAAGCGAATCTGCATCGAGTACTGTTACCATTTCGGGTCGAATGGTACCGACTGGTTTCGCAAAATTTGACCCGCGAGAGGGTAAACTGGCTCGCGGGCGATTGTCGCCACTTTACTCGCGGTCGTCGGTCAGGCGCTTCGGCAGCTTGATGATGAACGTCGAACCTTTGCCGATCACGCTTTCGACGCGAATGCGACCCTGATGTTGTTCGATGATTTGCCGACAGACGCTCAGCCCCAATCCCGTACCGCCGCGACCTTGTTCGTCCGGTTGTTTCGTCGTGAAGAACGGCTCGAAGATCGAACGGAGATTTTCCGGTGCGATGCCGACGCCTGTATCGGCGATTGCGATCTCGACCGTCTCGGTTGCGACGATCTCGCGGATGTCAATTTTGAGACGTCCGCCGTTCGGCATCGCTTGCCGCGCGTTGAGGACGAGGTTGACCAAGATTTGCTCGATTTGCCCCGGCACGATGATCGACGTCGGCCTACCATGGAAGCGTTTTTCGATCTGCACGCGGTGCTTGCCGAGATCTTTTTCGGTGAGGATGAGGACTTCCTCGACGAGCTTGACGATGTCGGTGAGTTCGCGCTGGTTGGCATTGTTGCGTGCGAACCCAAGCATACTGTTGACGAGCGTGGCCGCGCGTTGGCCACCGCGAAGAATCCGCTCGAACGCCTGCGTTTGGCCGGTCGGATCTTGCCCGCGAACGCCGAGCTTCGCGTAGTTGATGATCGTCGTCAGGATGTTGTTAAATTCGTGTGCCACGCTCGATGCCAATTCCCCGACGCTGCTGAGGCGTTGGGCATGCAACAGTTGGAGTCGCAATGCCTCGTTTTCGCTCGTTTGCGTGAGAACCTCTTGCCCAATCATGTCGTTTTCCCCTATACGATCCCGTTTCGCTACGACGATTCTTTACCGGCTCTGGTGTCCCAGGCCCCTCCGGTAAAAATGGGTCGCTGGTAAACGGTATCGGTTGTGCGGGCGCAACGACTTCATCGGAACCGAACGAAACGAGCCGACAGGAAGTCGATTTTGTGAAGTAAACCCAAATGATAGTCACGGTTCGTACCGGGATTATGTTCGCCTGTCAGGCGGTCAATCACCATTCGGCTCTGGGCTGATCGCTGATAGCTGAGCCAATAGCGCCTCGCATGTTAGGTGATCTCCGGTGGAGTTTCGCATTGCTTTCAAGTGAATTTCGAGAAAGCGAAGATCGGCGAGTGTGTCCACGTCGTACCACAACGGCAACAGTGCATATCGTGCTTTGGCGGCGATCAGGCGGTCGATCGTTTGTGAGAAGACGCGATCGGTACTCCAGGCGATGCCGGCGAAGATTGGCAACAGGCGGCGGATACCGATGAGGTAATAGCCGCCGTCGCTCGTGGGGCCGACGACCGCGTCGTTGTCTTGCAACAATCGAATGGCATCGTGCAAAATGGTTATCGGCAGGTTCGGGCTATCGCTGCCGATGAGTATCGCGACCTCGTAACCATCGTCGAAACGCCGTTGGCAGAAGGTTTCGAGCCGCGTGCCCAGGTCGCCTGCGGATTGTGCTTCCAGAAGTATCTGCGGTGTGCGCCCTTCGACGAGTTCCGCAAATTTCAGTTGGGCATCGGGCGGATCGTATGCCACAAATTCATCGCAGCCTGCCAGATCGCGCAACAGTTCGAGCGTGTCGAACAGGAACGTGCGGGCGATGGTGGCTGCGAGCTCGGGCGATGTCTCACGGGCGAGCCGCGTTTTCACTCGGCCCGCCTCTGGCCATTTCGCGAATAACCCGAGGGCAACGGCGTGAGTCATCGAATCTTTCTCGCAAGGGAACGAAGAACCGGGTAGTATTTGGATGATTCCCGCTCCGCTACTTATAATCGAATGACAGCAACCGAACGGGACTTTCTGAGGAACGTCGACCGATGCATGCCGCGATCTTCCGAGCGATGGCCAGCCGATTAGCAATCGCCACTTTGATACTGTTCGCTGGGACAACCGTAGCGTTCGCGCAGAATGCCCTTTCGGATGAAGGGTTATTCGTCAGCGTGCCGAATCCGATTACGAGCGAAGCGGTCGCGCGCATCAAGAACCGCGTCGAAGCGGCACGGGCGAACGCAACGCGGCCGATCCGCAAAGCGGTGTTCGAGTTCAACCCTAACGGTAAAGATGCGTCCACGGTCGAGTTCGGCGTTTGCTACGAATTGGCGTCGTATATTTCCCGCCTGAACGATTTAACGACGATCGCGTTCGTGTCGGGGAATGTCTCCGGGCACACGGTGTTACCCGTGGTGGCGTGCCGCGAACTTGTGATGTCGCGGACTTCGAGCATCGGCGACATTGTGAAATCGGGCGACGCCCCGGCCGCGCAAAGCGTGTTGGCCTTTTACGATGAAGTCCTCGGCACATCCCGCGAACCGCTGCGTGCGGTGGTCCGCAAAATGGCAGACAAAGCGGTGTCGCTCGGCAAAGGCCAGAAGAACGGTGCGGTTTACTACGTCGACCTAAACGACATCGAGAAGTACAAGAAAGCGGGCGTGACGATCCCCGATCCGACACCGCTGTCTTTTGCGGCTGCGAATACGCCGAG
>JAYSKW010000887.1:0-1342 GCA_043726085.1 Limnoglobus sp. | reverse complement strand
GATGACCTTCTTAAAGTACAACTGCCGGTCGGGAATGCCACGTCCGACTTGTTGAAGGTCCATCGCCACCGACGCGAGGTCGGGCCGGTCGAGCAATCGCACCCGAAGGCCGTCGAGGTCGGGTGGAATGCCGATATCGTGGAGAGCGTACAGTTCGATCAGCATACGCTTCAAGCCCGAATGGGAAACGAGTTCCGCCGGGGCGTGGTCTTTCGCATCGGGAACGAGGCCCGGTTCCGCGAGCAATATCTGCAACAACTGGCGTTCGAGTACCGGTGCCGAACCCGATGGTTTACCTACGATTTCTGGCGTTTCTGGCGTCAGAATGCGTGCCGCCGCGGGCATGACGGGTATCGCACGGCTGGCGTTACGCTGCTCCTGCTTGCGGCGTTCGACCTGCAATTCCTTCACCCGCGAACGCACGACTTTTAATTCGATACCCATCCGGTGCGACAGCCGCGTCAGGATCAATTCCTGTTTGAGTTGCGCCGACTGGTTCGGCACATTCGGGGCCATCGCAATCACGCCGAGGATCGCATCGAGCATCCGCCGCGTCGTTTCGATGTTCGGGTTCGGATTCTTCGCGAACAACTGATTCAGTTTGAAATCGAGCGCATCGACCGCGTTTTTCAGCACATTCTCGAAGACCGCTTTCCCGTCGGGTTTCGAGAGCAAGTCGGCAGGGTCGAGGCCCTCGGGCAGGGTCGCAATCGCGAGTTCGACGTCGTGGCTGATGAAAATCTCGAGAGCGCGATCGACGCCCGTGTTTCCGCCTTCGTCGGCATCGAAGAGTAGCACGACTTTGTTCGCGTAGCGTCGAAGTTGCGCGACGTGGCGGGCATTCAGTGCCGTGCCCATCGCGGCCACGATGTTCGGAATCCCCGACTGATGCGCCATCATCACATCGGTGTAACCTTCGACGACGGCAAGGAAACCGGCCGTCGCCCCGGCGTGCCGTGCGTGGTCGATCCCGAAGATCAGATCGCTCTTGCTGAATAGTGGCGTGTCCGAAGAGTTGTAATACTTCGGGCCACGCGCCGCATAGGGGGAATCGGGGAGGATGCGCCCGCCGAAGCCGACCGTCCGCGACTGGACATCGCGAATCGGGAACATGACGCGATCGCGGAAGCGGTCGTAAAAGCCGCGGTTTTCGTCGCGTTTAGCGATCAACCCGACTTCTTCGAGTAAGTCGGTCGAGATGCCTTTTTGGTTCGCCTGATTCGTGAGCCAATCGCCATCGATCGGCGCAAAACCGATGCCGAACTGGCGTACGGTGGGGCCGGACGGATGCCGCGAGCCGATATACTTGCGGGCCGCGAGCGCGATTTCGGATTCGAGCAAG
>JAYSKW010000886.1:0-4714 GCA_043726085.1 Limnoglobus sp. | reverse complement strand
GTCGACCGCCACCGTTCGCGACGAATAAGGCAACAGCGAGTTCACGACCTTGTGGGCCGTGTGTGCAAGCGACATCGGCAGCGGCACCGTGGGTCGCGAATTCGCGTGGCGATCCACATTCTTACCGGTGGCGTGCGAAAGGTCTTTATGGCGTGTCGGGATGCCGGGCCGCGGGCCAGTCAGTTCGAGGTTGTCGGCGACTTTCTTCAGTTCGTTGTCGTAGACTTTCGTTTTGCCCGCGTCGGCTTCAGGGTGGTAATTGTCCGCCAATAGGAACTCGGCGAGCAGCGTCACCGACGACTGCACTTCCTTCGCGTAGCCTGCGTAGGCAGCGTAGTCCTTGAAGTTCACATCGGGTCCGACTCGCGTTGTGATCTTCATGTCCGGCTGAATTTCGTGATGGCACGATGGTACGAGTTTGTCGCCGGGAGCTTTTTTGCCGTCGCGTTTCCGGACGCGCACGACGTGTACCGAGCACATCCGGCAGACGCCGACGGGCTTCAGGTGTTCGCGGTGGCAGAGCACGGGAATGCGACGATCGAGTTCATCCTGCGTCCACGTACCCTCGCGGACGAGTTGCGTGCCCGCGTCATAAATCGTCGTGCGGCGAATGACCGGCAGGCCTTCGAGGTTGTAGCGAATTACGCCTTGCGCATCTTTGACGACGGTGGCAAGCGGGATGTCTTTCACTTCGATGCCGTCGATCGCGATGGTGATTTTCTGATCGAGCTGCGAATACGTGGCGGCGACCTGACGGATCAGGTTACCGTCTTCGTCGCGCGAGAACACGCCTTCGTTTTCCTTGCCGCCGCCGAACGAATCCCACAGGTCCAGTGATATGGGCATGATGCCAGCTCCAGCGGTGTGAGATCAAGAACCCGAGCGCACGTCATCGGGGAAGTATTGCAGTACCGTCATCAGCGGGTTCGCGGCCACTTGCCCGAGGCTGCAAATCGATGTCATCATCATCGCATACGACATGTCGGCAATCACTTGCGAAGTCGCTTCGACCGTCGGCAACTCCGTACTGCGAACGCCGCGGCGTTTCGTGAGGTCGGTGCCGATCTCGACGAGTTTCTGCGAACCGAGACGGCACGGCACGCATTTGCCGCACGATTCGTTGCGGAAGAACTCGGTGTAATTCTTCGCATGATCGAGGATGTTCGGAGCTGTATCCGAAGCATAAACCGCCAGCCCCGCGCCGAGCATCATCCCGAGTGCGCGACTGTCGCCGACGCCGATCAGCCGGCCGACCGATTTGAACACGTTCAAGTCGAGTGGCAGTTTCAGCAGATCGAAATGGCTACCGCTCGCGTTCAGGCCGCTATCGAGGATGCGGTTCAAAAAGTCCTTGTCATCCTGTTTGTCGAGGTCGTCGATCGCGCGGCTACGGCGCTCGGCGAAACCGGCGGTGAGCGGAATCTGCGGCGGGATCAACCCGCCCGATGGGCCAGAAGTGGCGAGTGCCTTCAGCGTTCCACCGACGACGCCCCCCGCAAGTGCGATCAAGTCGCCGAGCGTGTCGCTGATCGGGACTTCGTAAACGCCCGGTTTCGCGACATCGCCGCTGATGGAGAAGAGGCGACGGCCGCGGAACTCGCCGACGCTTTGCTTCGGGTACCAGCCGCCTTCCTTGAGCATGATCGCGGGGGTCCACGAGATCGTTTCGACGTTGTTCACAACGGTCGGCTTGTCGCGTAGGCCGTTCGTCATCAGTTCGGGTGGGCGGTTGCGAGGCTGCGCCCGGCGATCTTCCATCGCTTCGATGAGCGCACTTTGTTCGCCGCAAATATACCCGCCGGGGCTGACGAAAACCTCGACGTCGAAGTTGCGACCGGAGCCGAAGATGTTGTCGCCGCTCGCGTTCATCGCCTGTGCATCTTTGATCGCCTTTCGCACCGCCGCGATTTGCTCCAGATACTCGTGCCGAATGAAGATGTAGCCCCGCGTCGCGTTCGTGTACAACCCCGCAAGCAGCACGCCTTCCACGACGATGTGCGGGGCCTTGAGCAAAATCTCGCGGTCCTTGAACGTGCCCGGTTCGCTCTCGTCGCCGTTCATGACGATGTATTTTTCATCGCCCTCCGCTTTCCAGACTTCGAACCATTTGCGGTACGCCGGCACTCCCGCGCCGCCCATCCCGAGCAGGCCCGCGACATCGAGTTTGCGCATCCACGGGTGCTTGTCGTCGATGAATTTTTCAAACTCTTTCGGTCCCCATTCGCGTTCGATGTCTTTGCCGTTTCGCGTCTCTTTGATTTTCGGCAACGGGCTGGGTAACGTCACTTGTTGCGGGTGGTCTTTGACGAATCGGCGCACGGCTTCGTACGGTTTCAACGGCGGTTCTGCATTCTTGTAGACATCGATTAGCCACTCGTTGCAGTTGAGTTTGTACGTGTAATCCCAGTCGGGAATCGGTGCGGTGCCACCGGACGCGATCGTTGCGAGGATCGTGGCAAAGTCTTGCGTCGAGCGTCCCGCGTAGACCCATTCGTGGAAGGTGCCATCGCGGTCGCCGTGCGCGTATGGATTTTTGTGAAGTTCCTCAAGCTCCTTCTGATCTGCGACGGTCAGTTCGTGGTGATGTTGCTCGGTGTCGTGTCGCGTGATGCACATCGCAGGTGCGCGATCGCAGCGTCCGAGGCACGAGACGCCTTCGACGACGACACTCTTTTCGCCATCGCGTTCGAGCTTCTTCAACTCCTTGATGACTTCCGGCGCACCGCGCAGGTGGCACGTCATGTCGCGGCACACGGCGGCCGTCACGTACGGCGGCTTTTGCCATTGGCGGAAGTGCGGGAAGAAGCTCGCGACTTCCTGAATGCGCGGTAATGGAATACCCGAGTCCTTGTGGAACTGGATCAGTTCCGCTTCGGGCAGGTAACCCCACTCTTCTTGAATGTCGCGGAGGCGCTTGACGATAATCATCCGAATTCGCCGTCCGGGTTAGGGTTTGCCTGGCTTCGTGCCGAGCATAAACTCGATCGTGCTGAGTCGCGGTTCGCTCGGGTCGCGGGCGGTCGCGCCCCGCCCCTGGAAGGCGTGTTCGCCATTGTGGTACTTATGGCAATCGGTGCAACCGTGGCGAACGCCGCCCGTTGTGGACACGCCACCTTTCGGGCCGCTCGTCGTCACTTGCGGCGCGTGGCAGACCCGGCACGATTCGACGCTGAGGATTTTAATCTTGTTGTCTTTGTCGAAGCGCTTCACGTCGGCTGGATCGTATTTATCTTGCGTGCCGGGGTGGCACTCCTGGCAGTTCACCGCACGGTGCGAGGCGTGGTTGAACTTCGCATGTTCAAACCAGACGGTCGGGATCTTTACGGGCACGATGGTTCGTTTCGCGGGCGGCTCGTTGACCCCGTTAAACGCATGGCACTCCGCACACGTACTACCATTCAGCACGTTGTTTGCACGCGGATTGACATCCGATACGAGCTTCTCGAACGCTTTGTTACGTGCGGCTTCGATCTCCTTCTGGATCGTCTCCGCTTTCTTGCCGATCGCGGGCGAGTCCTTGATCGCCGCATTCTTCAACAGCAGTTGCCGACCGAATTCCGCATCGAGGTACTCGATCAATTCCGCAGGTTGTTTGCGGTGCGGCAACACGAACGGGTCGATTTCGACTTTGAGAATCGTCGTCAGTTCGGGGGATTTTAGCGGGTGGCACGCCTTGCAGTGTGCATCGAAGTTGATCGGCAGATAATACGCGCCTTCGGCTCGCGGTGGCTGGATCGCTTCCTTCGGCTCGCCCGTGAGGTTGACACCACTTGCGATTTCGCCTTTCAAACCAACGCGGTCTGCATCGAGTTGATGGCACGACGCACACTGCAACTGCACCGCTGCCATCGCACTGTCACCGGCTTTGAAATAGCGAGTCGTCACGGTCTCATCGTTGCCGTTCAGCTTCGAGAGCGCAGCCTTCGTGAGGTTACCGCGCTCCGAACCGGGTTTAGGCGGTATGCCGAGCGTCATGTGGTGATTGTGGCTGAACTGGATCGTACGCTTCGCGCCTTTGCAGTTCTTCTCGTCGTCGAGTTTGCGGAAGTTCGGGTGATCGGCGAACGAATGAATTGCCGCTGCGTACTTCAGGTTACCATCGCCACCGGCTTTGGAGGCATCGTAGCTGCCGGGCAAGTTCGCGTGGCACTTCGTGCAATGGTTGTCGTCGATTCGCACCAGCGAGTTCGTGCGCCCCTTGTGGTCGTGGTGGCAAGTCCAGCACGCGGCATCGCTTTCGCCCGCAGGCCAAATCGCGGTGGCGTGGTGTGCGGGGCCAGCGTGGCACTTTTCGCACGTCATGTCGAGCCAGCGTTCGTGCGGTTTGATCGGCGATGACGTGAACAAACTGCCCGAGTCGTAGGGCCGATGGCACGCTTCGCAATTGTTGTCGAAGGCGGCGTGCGGGTTCGTAAGTGGCCCGTGCGTGTATTTGTAATCGTTCTCGCCGGTGGAGTTAGTCGCGAAGCCCCAACCGAGCCAGATCAGCGGAGCCAGAAAGACCGCGATCGCCCAGAGGTTACGGCGGAAGAATTTCTGTATCGCCTCGGCCCAAGTTTGGGACGCGAAGTACCGGCGGCGGTCACCGGGGTAACGGTCCACGAGGTCGCGACTGTCGGAACGCGGAGATTGCATGGTGCCAGGTTACCAGTATTTCAGGGCTTTCACCGCATGAATACACATGCAGACGAACATCGACAACGAGAGCGGACCG
>JAYSKW010000885.1:0-2845 GCA_043726085.1 Limnoglobus sp. | reverse complement strand
ATGCGCATCAAGAACTCACTATCGTCTTCTGGTAATCGTTCCCAATCGAGGTTGGCCGCCAAACGTTCACCGATGGTTTTGATCGCGTTTGCGTTCGGGTAAAGAATGTCAAGTGCTGCGTTTGCAACACCCCAAAAGCTACTTTCACTTTCGTTGTGGGCGCAGTTTAACACGACGTGACCCGGATCCACTTGTTTGCGTCGTCCGAAATCTTGCGCAAGTTCGGCTAATTTCCTAGCGTTCGGCCATCGCCCTGGCAATTGGAAACGTGTCGTGGCTTTGCCTGTAAGCAGTTCGATGGCGTATGCGTCAGCTTGCGTTTCTTCCGCATCCGGTTTATTTTTACGAACAGTCTCGTCCATGAGCGTTCCATTGTTGGGCACATGTCCGTGGTGCAAGTGGCCGAGTTCGTGCGCCAAGATGAATAATTGCCAGGCGGGTTGTCGCTTTTTCGAACAGAGCACAATTGCCGGTCGCCCCTTCATGAGCAGTGTAAAGCCCATTGGCTTTTTCTTCGCATCAGCCGGGAAATTGTCGACGTGTACGACCGGGATGCCAATCGACCAACAATGGTCGAGAAGCTCATCAAAACTTACCCAGGAAGCCCGTTCGAGGATTGTCGAACGCACATCGTCGGCAGACAACACCGGTTGATTGGGGCGATCCATAGCAGCCGCGGCGAGTTGGGCCGCGCGACTCGCAATCACACTCGGCAGCAATAACTCATCTTTGGTCGTACTGGCTTGCATCTTGTACTTGCACTCGCCAAGTTCCCGCAAACGGAGCGGGGCCAACGGATTTTGGAGCGTCGCAATATCGATACCGAGGTGTCGCGACAAGTTGATATACCCGACAACCCGGCTCGGGGGATCATCCCACAACGAATCGTCCCACCATGTCGGCAATGCCGCGACTTTCCGGATGTAGGTCTTCGTAAACCCCACTTTCCGGAGCCGATCGTACACGGATTTTGCGGCGGCCACGTTCTCGATGGTTATGTCTCCGATTACAGGGCAACCTGTATGTCTGATTCCATTGCGCAACTACTATGTTACAGAAAATGTCGACAGGTTGGCAACCAAAACGAAGCATTTAAGGACGCCAACAAAATGACGCCGCCCGCAGGCTTGGGGTATGCCCCGTGCATCTGCGAGCGGCGTCGTGGCTCTACGATTGAATTTTACACATCCCCGTGAAGACAAAATGTCCGCTTTATGAAGTTTCGCCGAGACTTGCGGTGGCGTCGACGGCGGAATTGCGACCGTGACGGTTGGGCAATTGGAAATTGCACGCGAAAGCGCGCGATTCGTACGCCGGTTGCGTTCGCGGCGAATAAACTGACAGCTAGTTTTTCACGTCCGCCGATTGGAAACACGCACATGACGCTGCGGCGAACCGGGTTCACTCTCATCGAACTGCTCGTCGTGATTGCGATTATCGCGATCCTGATCGGCTTGCTGTTGCCGGCGGTGCAGAAGGTGCGCGAAGCCGCCGCCCGCATTCGCTGCACGAACAATTTGAAACAACTCGCGCTCGGGCTACACGCGCACGAATCGGCGCTCGGCACTTTCCCGCCGGGCATCGCGCACCCTGGCCCCGATGGGCGGTTTACCTCGATTTTCGTCGAGCTGCTTCCGTACATCGAACAGCCCGCGATTGCGGCGAACTGGAACTACACTAACCCCTTGAACAACTTCACCGGAAGCAATCCACCGGGTGCGACGCCGCTGGCGATGTTCGTTTGCCCGAGTGCGAATGTGGGCCAAAACCCGCTCACTTACGGCAGTTCCACGGCAGGGGTTTCGACGTATGCGGGGAACGGCGGGGCGCGGTCGTTCCCACCGATGTTGGCGACTGCCGATGGACTGTTTCACGAAACGGGGCCGACGTCCAAACCGATGGCGAATCAGCGACCGGTGAAGATCGCGCAAGTGACCGATGGCCTGTCGAATACGCTGCTTTTGGGCGAGCGCTTGCCGGGCGATAGCAAATACGAATCGTGGACGACGGCCCCGATCATGCCGATGCCGAACCCGCCGATTTTGTCGCTGGCGGGCTTCGCGGTGTGGGGTTCGCCGATCGGGCAATCGGCCATCGCCACGGCCACGCTCAGCAGTTTCGCACCCATCGGCGCGAGTTACCCGCAAGAATACATTCCGCCTCCCGTGCCACCCGGCAGCCCGCCGACGCAGGTGAACTGGGCGGATATTTCATCGGACATCTGGTCGCGAATGTGCGCCTACGGCAGTCACCATACCGGCGGTGCCAACTTCGCGCTCGCCGACGGTAGTGTGCGATTTTTGCGAACGACGTTACCGCAATCGACGCTACAAGCGTTGAGCACCCGTGCAGGCAACGAAGTCGTTTCGTTCGAGTGAAAAATGTTGGATTACGCCCATTCGTTTAGCCCTTCACCGTCGAATCCAGCTCCCTTGCCATCTCGAGTGCGGCGTCCGCACTCATTAACTGCCCCGTGTCCTCGTTCAAGAACACGCCATCTGCGAGTTGCGACAATACCGAGCAAGCAAGCAGGCCACAGATTAACTCTTGCATGTCGCTAAAAGTCACGCAATTGACAACATGCTCTCGTCCCGCCAGACCGTCTGGCAAATCGCCACCGTAGTTCTCCGCGAGCGGCCCGAAGTACCACTCGAAGCCCGATGGCTGCCCGCGGTATGTCGCGGGGAGATAACCCGTGTGCTGACGTAAGTCGTCCACAAACTCTAGCACAATGCCAACTCCGGCTCGATCGAGCGCGAGCTGCCATTGCGCAATCGATGGCATCTGGGTGTCGCGTACGAAGAAGTAGGAGTCGACGGACATGGTGCGCTTTCGTTAAACGCGA
>JAYSKW010000884.1:0-1502 GCA_043726085.1 Limnoglobus sp. | reverse complement strand
GTATGTCCCTCGCTGGCGCGTCGGGCTAACAAGAAACAGCGCCATCGCAAATCCGATAGAATCCGCAAATCTTGCCGCATTTCATGCGATATACTTGTGTATCGTTCACTGGTAATGCCGAGATAGTGCGCCCTGGGAATGAATACTTTACCCACAGTTTGAAGTGAGCCTCACATGAAACGATTGGTTATCATCGGGTGCCTTGCGATGGCTGCCGAGTTGTTCGCGCCTAACTCAATTCAGGCGGGTTGACGGACAACCGGCGGGTGTTCGATACCCGAAACGCCTGCGGCGGTCGCCGCACGAAAAGAACGGGATCGCGTTGTTGCCATCGGCGGTGGAGTGGCGTTGTTGGTCTTCTTGGGATACGCCGCGATCGGCTTTGTGAAGGAAACAAAAGAAGCTGTCGCAGTCGCCAACCGACCGAAACAACCTTGGGATGAAGTCTAAATCACGACGCAACTCACGAACCCGACGGCGGCTTCGAGATCGCGTCCGGGCCGGTGCCGAAGCGCTTCTCGTACTTACCGTTGCCGCCTTTCACGTACTTGGTGAACCCAAGCCGTTTGAGGTTCCCATCGCTGGTTGTGGCTTTGCCTTGCGAATCGGTCCAGCCCTTCGGCGCGTTCGGCGTGCCGATGATGCGGCGGATCGGCTCGCCGGTTTCGGGACGCTTTTTCAATACGGGTTCCCGCATGGATTGCAGCAGTTCAAACTGTTCGCCGCCGGAGCCGTCCGGCAGCACAACTTCGTACACGTAAAGCGGCATGGGTCACCTCGTAATCGCACTTACTTCGACATTTCTTCGCGGATCGCTTCGAGCAATTTCTTCGACGCCTTGATACCGTCCGGCTCGCTGAGTCCGGCGCCTTCGTACTCGATCCCGACGAAGCCATTATACTTGTGCTTCTTCAAAACGATTTCGAGCATCTTGCGGTAATCAATCTTCGTCTCGTTGCCTTTGTCGTCGAAGTCATACGTCTTCGCGGAAACGCCCTTGGCATACGGCATCATTTCATCGACGCCCTTGTAGCGGTCATATTCTTTGCCATCACCTAGACTGAAGTTGCCGAAGTCGGGCAGCGTGCCGCAGCACTTGTGATCGACTTTCTTCATCACCGTCGTCAGCCATTTGCCGTTCGAGGAAAGCCCGCCGTGGTTTTCCACGATCACGTTGATGTCCATCTTGCACGCGAATTCGGTGAGTTTCCGCAGGCCGTCGGCAGCGCGACTGACTTGTTCGTCGTAGGTGCCAACGCTGTAAGCGTTGACTCGAATCGAGTGGCAGCCGAGGTACTTGGCCCACTCCGCCCACCGGTAGTGGTTCTCGACCGCGATCTTGCGTTTCGCCTCATCCGCATCGCCCAGCGCCCCTTCGTTGTCACACATAATCAAGACGCTCCGCACGCCACTATCGTCGGCCACTTTCTTGAGGTCTTTTAAGTAGCTTTCGTCCTTCTTCTTTGCGGCGTAGAACTGGTTGACGTACTCGACTGCATCAA
>JAYSKW010000883.1:0-3115 GCA_043726085.1 Limnoglobus sp. | reverse complement strand
GAACGAGGTTGTACGTGAACGAATCGTAGTTATCGATGAGCAAAATCATGGTGGTTCGGTCGCTCAACTTTGCCGGGTCGGGTGGGGCTGTGCGCTGTTCGCGGTGGCGTCGTAGTTCGTTTTTGCAGTATCGTCTTCGCTGAGGAATTCTAACACGGTTTCAAAATTGCCAATGTCGTACCACGCGCCATCGGCGAAGTCGACGACGGCTTTCCCGTTGTAGTTGATCGTAATCAGGCGGCCGACTTTCCCCTCGAAACGTAGCAAATCCGCTCGCACACCGGGCTTCACACGGACGTAGCGATCCGTCCAGATTCGCCGCAGCGCGTCGATGGTGGACTTGTCCGGGAAGTACAACCGCATCGCTTAGCCTCGGAACGCGGAGCGTTTGTGTGCGGGGAGTTCAAAGTCCAAGCGTTTGATGAACTGACACGCTTCGGATGCCCCGAATTCGCGGTCCATCCCGGCATCGTGCCAATCGACGGACAGCGGGCCGTCGTAGCGAATTTCATTCAACGCGCGGATGATCGCTTCCCAATCGATGCCACCTCTGCCGGGCGAACGGAATTGGAAACCGCGTCGCGGATCGCCGCTCGGCCAGTAGCCTGCGAGCAAGCCCGAACGCCCGTTGAGCGATAGCGTCGCGTCCTTAATATGCACATGATAGATGCGGTCGGGGAAGCGGCGAAGGAACTCGACGGGGTCGACGCCTTGCCAGTGCATGTGGCTCGGGTCGAAGGTGAAGCCGAACTCTTCGCGGCCGTTCAGGGCATCGAGTGCGGCTTCGGCGGAGTGGAGGTCGAAGGCGATTTCACCGGGGTGAACTTCAAAGGCGTAACGGACACCGACATCGCGGGCGATGTCCAGCAGCGGGTGCCATTGTTTGGCGAAACGCTTCAGCCCATCGGCGATAATCTCGGGGCGGGCCGCCGGGTAACCGGTGACGTACGACCAGATCGGCGATCCGGTGAATCCGCTGACGACGGTGACGCCGAGCTTCTCCGCGAGCCGGAACGTCGCCGCCATCTCTTCGGTAGCGCGTTGTTGAACGCCCGCAGGTTTGCCATCGCCCCAGACGTAATCCGGCACGAGCGACTTGTGCCGTTCGTCGATAATATCGCTGACGGCCTGACCGACTTTATGATTCGCGATGATCGGCACTTGGAGATCGTGCCGGGAGAGAATGTCGAGTTTTTCGGAGCCGTACGAATCGTCGGCAGTGCCGCGTTGCACTTCGAGGTGGTCGCCCCAGCAGCAGAGTTCGAGTCCTTGGTAGCCCCATTCGCTCGCCTTGGCGGCCAGCGTTTCGATGGGCAGATCGGCCCACGGTCCGGTGAAGAGAATGACTTGCCGGGGCATCGGTCACCGTGCAGAGATCCGGGTGCGCGTTGCGGCGCACCCGGCGTGGGAACATTACACCTTGTCGTCGGTTGGCGTCGGTGGAATGGGTGGCGTGACGACCGGTGCAGGTGTGATTGAACCGACTGGCCCCTTGAAGTTCGTCGGGGCGGGGATGGCGGCGGGTGCCGGTGCGGTCACCATTGGCAACGAGGTTGCGGTCGTTGGTGCGGTTGGCTTCGGTGCCGTTGGTGGTGCCAACGGTGCCAGTGGCTCTTCGTCTTCGAGATACACTTCGTCGATCTCGATCTCGTCGACTTTCTTCCGCATCAGCAGATAGATCATCGTGACGGCGGTCCAGAAGAAGCTGTAACTGAAGCCGAGCATGAGCATGAACGCGAGGCAGAGCCAGAAGGTGACCATCGCCGCGCCGAGCTTGTTCGACACCGAGTAGCTATTCATGTAGCGGGCGGCTTCGACGGGATTGGCGTCGGTGTAGTGCATCACCGTGCGGCCATCTTCGAGCGTGATCGGCTTGCGGACCTTGGCGATTTCCGTCCCGCGAAGGAACAGTTCCTGCCAACCGAACGACTCGGGGGCGTTCGCGAACAAGTAATGCTGCTTCTGATTCGTCGTTTCACTCAGCGGAGCCTGAGTGATCGCCCACTTACCGAGGTAGACCATCAACGACGCCACGAAGACGACGAAGAACGTGACGGCGGCACCGTAAATGACGGCGACGAACGAATACCAGAGGTAATGCCACGGAGCCTGGAAGACGTAGTTGTAAGAGCGGCTGAGCGCGTCGAAGGTATCGCTGCCTTCGGCACTGAGCGTCGTGTACATCATCGGGTAGCCGATCAGTCCGATCAGCAAGATGGCCATGATCACGCCGCCGATTAACTGAAGCGGGAAGCCAATGCCGTAGATCAGGAATTCGCCGATCCACGGGATCAGGCCGATCATCGCAACGACTGCGAGGCCGATGACGATCAAGGTTACGATACCGAACGGAATGATCGGCGAGAGGAAGTACGCGAGGTAGCGGTTCATCACGAACTTGACCGCTTGCATGAACGAGATGCGATCCTTGCCGCTCAGTTGGATGACGGCGATTCGCGTGATGATTCCGCCGAAGAACGCCCAGGTTGCCAGGCTCCACAACACGACGAGGAACAAGTACAACCGCGTGGTGCTACTCGCATCGGAGTCGAGGAACTTGATGACCGGGATAAGCAGTTTTGCGAGGGGTTCGACCAGCACGGGCACGGTCGATGAAGCGAAGTCGGATACGGAGGCTTGGCGTTCGACGGAAGACCCGCCGAGCAGATCGGTGACGAAGAGATACGGGTTCGGCCCGCGGTACTCGTACCAGGGCATCGTGCGGAGGCGACCATCGGGGCCAGCGAGGCCGTTGAGTAGCTTCCAATTGGCGTAGTCGCGTTCAAACCGCTTGTCGGCTTCGATCTGGAAGTCTTCGTTGGTGTAATCGACACCGACGGCTTTTTTCTTGTCTTTGTAATCTTTGGCGATGGTGTCGGTCGCGTATTCCGACGTCGTACGAACGGGTGCTGCGTAATAGAAGATGCGAGAAAGTAAGTGCCAGCCTAGCGACATCACCAGGATGCCGATCGCGGCGATCAACAGTTTGCGCGGATCGAGTGCGATCCCGAAACAGCGGAAGATTTCCGTCCAGAGGTAGGGTTTCGGTCCCCCGTAGGCGGTTGCCTCATCACGCCCCTCGGCCATGCTCGCTCCTTGGTCTGACGCACGGATA
>JAYSKW010000882.1:0-16751 GCA_043726085.1 Limnoglobus sp. | reverse complement strand
GGCGGCGGCGGTGATCGGCGGGCGCTCTTGGCCCGATGCCGCGATGCCACCACTGCTGAGGTTGTAGATGATGCCGCCGCGTGGCGTCGTGCATTTCCGCAGGTATTCCACCGAGTTATCGATCGTTTTCTTCGGCACCGGGATGCCCGCGTTGCGTGCGGCGCGCAGGGCTTGTAGCTGCGTGATCGTCGTCGAGCCTTCATCGAAGTTCCCGCCTTCGAGCGCACTGACATAACCCCAGCCACCCTTATCGGTTTGCGCTTTGCACGTGAAATCGACCGCACGCTTCAGAACTTGTTCGAGTTTCTTGCGGCGATCCTCATCATCTTCTTCGCCGTAAACGCTCGCGAGGAACATCAGGCCGAAGCCGTGGCCGTAGATGTAGCGCGACGCTTCGGTCGGATTGGAGGGGTTGCCGAGCAGGCCGTTCGGTTGCGAGCGAACGAGGAACCAGTTCACCGCCTTGACGAGGTTATCGCTGTACTTGCCCTCGCGGAGCGTGCTGCCTTCCATGAGCATCGCCATGCCCGCGACGGCGGTCATCGTCGTCGGGTACTGCGCGCCTTGTGCCTCCCAGTGGCCATCGGCCGACTGATTTCGCTTGAGCCACTCGAGGCCCTTCTCGACCATTTGCTCCGCATCGAGCTTCTTCTTCGGCGCTTCATCCGCAGCGCGGCAGATGCTATGGAAAGAGTTCTCGAATACAAAAATCGCCGCGAATAGTGCGATTCGATGTCGGGTCGTCATCGTTCGATACCTCACTTGGTGGTCGTTAGCGGTTTCGCTTCCAGATCGGGTCCGATCTCCACGTAGAAATCCCCGCGAACGAGCCGTGCCGTGGCGTTCTTCGGATCGGTCTGCATACTGTAAAACGTGTTTCCCTGATTTTCGTTTCGCATCAGTCGCAAGCGGCCATTCTGCTTGTCGATGATCGCGAATTTGTAAGTCGGCTGGCCGTTGTTCTCCTCGGACTGAACGAGGCCCGCGATGACGATCGCAGGCAGTTCGTCGAACCGCTCGATCATGAGTTGCTGCGTTTCGGTCAGCGTTTCGGTGAACCACAACCGCTTGCTCGTCGCTTTGTCGAAGCAATACATCGCTCCGCTAAGCGGCACCGTCTTGATTTGCTGATTATTCCCCCAATTCACTTGACGGTTCGCGTTCGCCGTGCGGTTGAGCACGACGTAGTACCGTTCTCCGTCGGCGAGGAGGATCGGCGTACTCAGCCCCTTCATGTGCGTCGCGATATTCGTATCGTCGATCTGGCCCTCAAATTGCGTTTTGCCCGTTGCGGAGTCGAGGACGTCGAACCGTCCATCGACTTTCAACATCGCCACCGAATCGGGAACGTACGACTTCAGCAACGTGGCATCGGCTGGATATTCCTTCTTCCAAATATCATTCGCAGCCAGCGGATCGTAGAGTCGGAGCGTACGCGGTTTGCCGTTGCCGCCCTCGCTGAGGAGTATGTTTCGCCCGATAATGCGTTGCCGGGCGGGACCGGTGACGAGCGTGCCGAAGTCGGGCACGCCGTCGACGGGCATCCCATCGACGGCCCGCAACACGCGCGATCGCGACTTGCCATCGGTCAGCGTTTCGACCAGGAACACGTGCTTGCCATCGCCGAAAATGAGCGATGCCGAACTCACGTTGTTGCGCGTCCAAAGTTTGTTACCCGTAGTCGGCTCGTAGGCGGAAAGGCCATCGCGCGTGACCACGCAGATGTAGTTCGATTCGAGGATCGTCGAGCGACCGAGACTGATACGGAAGCCGTCGGCGTTGTAAGTGACGAACACTTCGCCATCGACACCGGGTACCAAACTGACGTTGTTGAAATCGACTTTCGTGCCTTCCCCGAGTACGCTCACCTCCCACAGTTGCCGTTTCTCCGCAAGGTCCAGACAGTGGACCTTCATCCCCGCGTGCAACAACAGGATATGCCCTTTCACTTGCGCCATCTGATGCTGTGGCGTCCCGTTCGGCGCGTAAAGTTGAATGTTCGGAAACCGGCTCTTCACCTCATTCGTCACGCGATCTTCGACCCGCAACGTCGAGGTTCCATTACCCGAACTCGTGTTGTCCATCATCAGTCGGTGCCGTTTGAAGAACGGGTTCCCCTCCGCACCATCGGGGTGGATCGCGAAGCCCATAGTCGTCGCGCTGCCTGGATTTCCATTCTTGCGTTCCGCTTTAATTCGCGATGGCGTGATCGTTCGCGTCGGCTCCAAGTACGGCAGCAATCGCTTGTCGGTCAGCAGATCGCCGAAGAAATCGGCACCCGTTTTACCATCGCGGACGACGACATCGGCATACTCGGTACCCAGTCGGCTGTAATATCCGACGGAGTCGTCCATCATGCCGCGTCGCGTCGATAACGCGGCCAGCATTTCGATGGCGCGCGCCGCCATCGTTCGGTCGTCGGCGGTAATCGACCAGAGTTTCAAAAGCACGTTTTGGGCGTCGCGAGTCGCTTCCTCGGTATTGCTTTCGAGGAGCTTCTGTGCGAGTTCCAGTTGCGCCTCTTTACCGGATGCGAAGTGATACCCGAACACTTGCACGAACTCGCGGATCGCGGCGAGATCGCCCTTTGCACGGATCGCTTCCCAATCTTTGACGACGCGGTCCTCAAGCGGCTTGCGGACGGCAGGGTCTTTCGCGTTGCGGATCATCATCTCGATGCGACCTTGCGCCCAAACGTCTGGCCGCGTCTGACCGTTCGGTTCGTCGTAAATCGAAATCAGCTGCTTGTTGCTGCCGAGCGATGCGAAGCCGCGGTAGTAATCGAACGCCTCGGCAAGCCGCCCTTGGTTCTCGCGCCCCTTGGCCAGAAGTTGCAAGTATAGTCCCTGACGACGCAGTTTCTCGTCGATCAGTCGCTGCTTCGCGTTCGGTTCTTCGGCCTCGGTCGAGATGTCGCACAGCGTCTTGTACTCAGCTAGAAACCCTTCGGCCGAAGCGAAATCTTTTCGCATCAGTTCGGTGTAGGCGATGTATAACTTGTCTCGTAACCGCAGTCGCGTCGTTTCGTTCGGGCTGTTCTTGTCGGCTTCCTTGAAGTCCGCGACGGCATCGGCGAGTTTACCTTCGTCCATGTTGAGTTCGGCTCGTGCCACGAGGCCACTCGGGTCTTTGGGGTTCGCCTTCAGCAGTCGATCCATCTCGCGCTTCTTGAGTTCGATGAGTGGAAACACCGCAAGTTCGTTCGGCGATTGCGAGAACAGTTGCCCTTCGTGGAAGGCGAGGTTGCCGAGCATCGTCTTTGGCCCACCATCGTCTTTGACGCGGAATGCCGCCTTCGCGATCACTTCGCCCTTGGCCACGTCGATCGCCCAGACTTCGGGGCGGCTGCCATCGGGGCTGTCCGCAAGTGGCACGTAGAACACGCCACCCTTGCTCGCGGTACCGTGCCCGGCAGGCGTGCCGATACGCAAGTCGCGCCATGCGGTGACAGTGTCTTCCTTACCCGTTGACGTGGCTTTTGCACGGGCTTGGCCAATCACGTTGATCGCTCGCAACGATCCTTTACCGACCACGACAACCTTGTCTGCCAGTACGCCACCCGCGTACAAGTCGCCAGTGTGGCGCGGCTCGGTCCAGATGAGATCGCCGGTTCGCAGATCGAGGCAATCCATGCTTTCGGAATCGAACGCGGTGAAGATGACGCGGCCATTGGTGATGATCGGGGCCGCCGAACGCCAACGTTCGCTGGAAAGCACTGTCTGCGCACCGTCGGGATTGACGCCGCCGAGTCGACCCATTCGTCTTACGCCACCACCTGGAACTTGCTCATCTGGCATCTCGGTACCCTTGATGCTGCGGTACGACCGCGCCCACATGAGGCTGCGGGCCATGATGTCGATCGCGACCACCGCCCCCGCGTTCGTCGGGCAGATCAGCACGCCGTCGGAGTACGTGAGGTACGTACATTGGAAACGGCGATAGGTATCGACTGGCAGTTTCACGTTCGGCTCGCCGATGCGTTGCGACCAGACCAACTCCGGGCCTTTGTCGCTCGGCTTGCCGCCGGGCACATCGAAGCGACGCACTTTGTTCGGGTCCAAGCAGGCGAGCCGAACTTTGCCGTTCTTCTCGAACAGCACGTAGAGTTTGCCGTTCACGGGGAGCGGAGGCCCGAGGAAATAACTGTTCTGCATGAGCAAAAGCGGGTTGTCGGTCTTGTCGTCTTCCTCGTCGCTCAGTGGCGGTCCGCCCTGCGTCACGCCGAGTTGCCACGCCAGACGGCCCGTAACCATGTTGAGCGCGATCAGCCGATTCCCATCGCCGAACAGCTTATCGCTCGTAACCGGCACGCCCTGCCCACCGAAGCCCCCATCCTGATTGTTAATCACGGGTGCATTCGGGATCGCCGCATCGTCGATGGCGTAGACGTTTTGGCCATCGTGCGACATCGAACCGACGAGCGGGTTCTCGAACAGAATCGACTTGAGTTGACCCTGATTTTGAAATGCCGTCCAACGATTGATCACGTCGGTTTTGCTGTCGTCGCCGACGATCTTACTCAGGCTGCCTTTCGCCTCGGCAATCCAGTAAAGGTCGCCCGGTTTCGCGGGGCGACCGTGATTTGAAAAGCCGTCTTGCGTGATGTAAGCGTAGATTCCGTCGTAGGTGCGGATGAATACCAAGTTCTGCGACGTGAGCGGGAAGAAGCCGGGGATGGCGACTTCTTGCTTGCCGGGTCGGATGCCGCGAAGCACCTCGTTGAGGTTCTGGCGTACCCACGTCGAACCTTCCTGGAACGGCGCATCTTGCGTGCGATACAGCATCGGCTTCGTGTAACTCGGATCGAGGAACGGTGCTCCGCCGTCGGCAATCGCCGAGTGCGACGCATTCCCGAGCCGCGAGATAATGTAATTCTCGCTGATTCGCCCGAACATCGTCAGGTGTGGCTTCGCGAGTTCTTCCTTGAGCTCGTCGATCGTGTACGTTCGCAAGCCGATTTTGAGGCCGTTACGCGGGTAGTTCTTTTCGAGTTGTCCCGTCAGTTTCGCAACCGTCGCACTTTGCGAACCGGCCCGTTTGAACGCGACGATGGCTTTGAACGTGGTCAGCGGGTTCCAGAGGTCGTCGATGTCTTTGCGTTCGAGCAATCTCTCGAACGAGTACGCCGACTCGACGTAGTTTCCGCGATCGAGGTTCAACCCCGCCAGATACAGTGTGGCTTGCGTGCCGGCTTTCGTATGGAAGTAGCGTTGGGAAACGTCCGCGAGAATCGCACGGTCGTAGCCTTTATCCTTGGCATCCGCGATCAACGCCTCGGCAGGTGGGCCGAACGTCAGTTGATAGAACTGCTTGCCATCGGGTGGGAAACGCCCGATCAGCCGATTCGCCTCGGCCTTCGCACTCACCCGTTGAATCTTCCCCGCATCGTCGCCGATCGCACCCGATTTCTCGAAGAACGAATCGCTCTTGGAATCGAGCACCTGTTGCGCCGCTGCACAGATTTTATCCCACGGTGCCCTGCTAGATGCATCTTTGAATTCGACGAGGTAATCGTTGACGGCACGAATCATGTTCTTCGCATCGCGGTCCGACGGGAACGTCATGACCTCGATCGCCTGCGCTTTGATCTTCTTGCCGTCTTCGGGAGGGATAGGCAGGGCAGGTTTGACCACTTGCCCGACGGTATCGCGGTTCGTTCCGAGTACGATGGCGAAGGTCAGCACCATCACCAGGGTCGAACCCATCGCGGTGCGGAGATTGGCGTGGTGCATGGAAGTCGTTTCTAAAGAGCCGGTTCAACCGGGATATTCGCTGATGATAAACATTCTGCACATTCGCTAAACAGCCTACACGGTAAATCCGATTCCGTCGAGGAAAGAACCGACGTTCTTTTCGTCACAACCGACCGAACCGACGCGAATCGGGCGAATCGAACGCCTCAGAACCAGCCACACGACAATAATAGACGATGCAAACTGGCTGAACTAACAGCAGCGGATTCCTACATCAACCTTTGGATTGTACGCGACACACGGAATTCTCTCGCATGGCTGCTCGCCTGACGCCGAACTTGACTCGCGGAGACGCCGACGCCCGCAATGTTGCGGATACCGAACGCCGGTTTCGGCCGAATTATCTTTCGTTTGCGGGTACATTTCAGTGCAATCTCGCCTGTCCGCACTGTTGCGTACCGATCGAATGGCCGGATCGACTCGACATTCCCACCGCGATTCGTTGCCTCGAACAGTCGCACGACCTGGGCATCGAGATCCTCGGCTTCACCGGCGGCGAGCCGTTCGTGTATCCGGAATTCCTCGTCGCGCTCACGAAGCGCGCTGCCAAACTCGGCTTCCGTTTCGACAAAATGATGACCAACGGCGTCTGGTTCGAGGACGAAACGCACCTCAGCGGAATTTTGACGCAATTGCGCGACGTTGGCTTCACGGGCAAGCTCGGCCTCAGCGTCGATAAGTTCCACGGAATGGACATCGCGAAACTCGCCACGTTCTGCCGCATCGCGCGCAAAGTCTTCGACCGCGACACGATCCTTTCGCTTTCCTACGCCAGTCGGTCGCCCGAACAGGGTCTCGAACCGATTCGCCGACTGGCACAGGAACTCGATGCCGTCATCGAATGGTCCGACCTATTGCACCGCTACTTGTTCGTCAGCGATGAACTGACGATGACGATGAACTGGAACCACCTCGCTACCGTGGAGCGGGCCGAAAAGCTCGGGAATTCCTGGGATGGCGAGTGGTTCGAGGAGGATTATTGCGAAGGCCCCGGTCAGGCGTTGATCGTGAATCCGAAGGGCGAAGTGAAGCCGTGTTGCGGGTTTGGGTCGGACCTCGATCAGCTGACGATTGGCAACATCTACACCGAAAGCGTCGCTGAGATCATCGAAACGGGGCGAAATCACCCGTACGTCGGCAAGGTTTTCCGCGAAGGGCTGACCGCGATCCGCAACGAAATCCTGGCCCGTGACCCGAACGCATTGCCCGTTGCGACCAGCAACCACTGCTTCTTTTGCTGGTATATCCTCACCCGTGGCCTTGCCGAGGGTGTCAATGGCGGCGGCGGTAATATCGGTGACTGGACCGGTGAACGCCCGAACTTCACAGGCGAACTCATCACGCTCGGAATGTCGCGGTTGGGTAAATGACTGGGAGATTTCGGTATGGTTCAAATATTCGCCATAGATTGGCAATCTTTATCACGTGCACCGCTAATTTAACCGCAAATTCGATTGTAAGTCTGTACGACTATACCAACATAGTGTACGCTAGACTACATACTGCTGTTCAAAGTGTCGACATTTACACAGTAGCCTATAGGGCTATTCGCTTAAATCATCCTACGAGACCGACCGATGGCAAATGACAATAAGGTGAAACAGAAGCAAAATTCTCAACCACAGCCGATCCAACCGGCTAAACCAATTAAACCAGCGGCAGACCCTGCGTTGACCGCCACGTGCCTATTGTTACGAGAGTCCACCGAACATACACTGCAACCGCGTCCTCTAAAGATTTCGTGAGGAAACTGACAATGGCAGATGAGCAAAACCAAACTCCTAGCGGCCCAGCTAACCCACCGCCACCGCCGCCACCAAAGCTGGACCCAGCTGCGACAATGATTCCCATAATCGTCTTAGGAGCGCAAAACCTACCCAATCGTCTGATTGACAAGAAGGGAACCAAACAAGATGGAAAGTAAAGACAAGAAGCCCGAACCTCCTGAGCAGCAAGCCAAAAACCAATCGACTCAGCCGGTTGAAAAGCCGAAGTCGATTGATCCTGCAACGAAAATGACACCTCGCAGGAATTGTTTCTCTCGAGACTTTCAGGATGAAGACAGGAAATAACAAAGTTTAACCCATGCATCGACTAACTTTTTGGACCAGTGGTATGTGTTTCAATGAGGCAACACCCGTCAAACCCGTGGCAGATTCTGCGTTATCTGCCAAGTGTCGGCTTTTGTGAGAGTCCACAAAACATACCGATGTTCCACAACCGCTTCCATAAATGACTTTGTGAGGACAAAACCAATGGCAAACGAACAAAACCAAACGCCGAACGGCCCAGCAATCTCGCCGCCACCACCCCCACCGCCGGTTGACCCAGCTACGACGATGGCTTCTAGACTCTGCCGCAGATCGCTTGATGAAACTGATCAACGAATCGAAAAACGTGTTGATACACCACAAGATTTGGAGCGACGATAAGAAACCTGAACACCTATGGTTGCATGCAAAACACAACCGACTCAGCTGGTTGAAAAGCCGAAGCCGCTCAAGCAACGAAAATAATAGCATTTAAGTTTCGTTTCCCTGGTGGCTCACAGGATGAAGGCACGTAAAATGAGCATAACTAGGTAAACATCCTTACCTGCTCATTGCGGCTGTCGTAACCGGTAGTGTTGGAGTCGACAGGAGTGGTGCGGGCTTCAGTGCGGCAATACAGCCCAATATGATGAGAGCTAACAGAACTGTGCCGATGGGGATACTGAGACAATAGATTGACCTTAAGTAGTACTTGAAAGCGTCAGCAACTAGTTTGGCTTTCTGAATGTTTCTGAATTGATAGCTTTCGCATATCGCGTGTAACTGAAGCCACAATTTTATACTAATTGCATCGGATTTTTTATGGTAGTTTGCTATATCGACTGCGTAGCTAATTGGGTTTAAAAACGATAAAAAACGCGGGTGGACAACGCTAATTGCGGACTTGATCGCAAGTACCGCTTGCCACAAAGAAGGGACAAGCGACAGTAGGATAACAGAACCAATAAAGCATGTTTGCCATGTATCAGTCTTAAGCGAGAGTAACGCACCGATTGTAATTATCGCAGATCCGCCACCTAGGTATTTAATCACTAAGTCAGCCTTGTGATCCAAGTTCTGATCCTGATCTTCGTATGCTTCGTGAAGCTTCTGGGCGTAGGCCGAGACTTGCACGTAATCGACATTATTATCAATCACGAATTGCTGATAATAGGATTCAGCGGACTTGAAGTCTTCGGTATTCGTGAAATCGTCTTCTAATTCGATTTGCCAGATCTGACGAACCCATCGTTTCAACTTCTCCCTGTATTCCTTAGCGTTTTTGACGATTTCATCTTCCAGCCGCTTTGGTTCTTCGTTCATGATTGGATCTCTGGTGTGAATCGAGTGATTGCAATTGTTACTTGCGTTGTAATATGCAACAATGCGATAAGGTTACGACAAATCCAACGCACAGTCGAGGGAAGTGTCGTATACCTCCGCCGGATAGGCTTTGCGAAGCACCTGGACACGATGTATCGAATAACTACGCCAGGCACAATTTAAACGGCATGGTTAAAAGCGAGGTAGCAGTTCTAACGCAGTTTTGCCGGAAATAGCCACCGAAATCGTGGTTCCTGACGGGAATCGAATCCGTCGAAACGACGTAAGTCGTTGGTGGGTATGAGTGGGTGCGAGTGAACAGATATGGCTCCGCGATTACGAGTGAGTCTGGGTAGGGGTGGGTGGGAAGTGGCAGAACCACTTTCCTGGTACCCAAAACGACCCCGAATTGAACCATGCCATTTAAACCATCCCTAAAAGTGAATCTCAGGACCCGGTGATCGATGGCACTGCATCCGTTTTTTGCGGGCGAACATCCCACGGTGTGCCGCGATTCGCACGGCAGGTACCGTGCGGATTTGCCGCGACCGAAGGCACTACTGCCGGGGTCGTTCCATCCGCTTCACAATGGCCACTTGCAATTGGCTCGCGTGGCGGCGCTGCACTTGGGGTCGCCCGTCGATTTCGAGTTGAGCATTCAAAATGTCGACAAGCCGAACCTGACGATCGAAGACGTCGAACGCCGTACGCTAAACTTTCCGGAAGAAACATCGCTCTGGTTGACGTGGGCTGCCACCTTCGAGCAGAAAGCGGCACTGTTCCCCGGTTGCACGTTCGTGGTCGGGTACGACACCGCCGTGCGGATGCTCGATCTGAAATACTATGCGGGTCAATCGGAGTTACGCGACAGAGCATTCTGCACGTTAGTCGAACGCGGTTGCCGCGTTCTCGTCGGCGGGCGTATCGATGGGACGGGCACGTTCCGCGTGTGGGAAGGCGGCAACGAAACGCTGTTCACCGCACTCACCGAAGCGGAGTTTCGACTCGATATTTCTTCGACAGCGCTGCGGCAGAAGTGTTCGTGATACCGCTTACTTTTTCTCTTCCTTCTTCGGTTTTGCCTCGAATTCGTCCCACTTTTTGAACGCGGCTTTGCGTTTGTCGTCGGATGAAAAACTGTAATTGTTGTAGCTGAACTTCATTGCCACGTTCTGGTTTGCGTTCGCGTAGAGCATATCGAAGCCGTAATCTTCGACCTTCTGATCGGTGGCGAGGATGCACATTGCCAGGGCGACGTCGCGTACCTGTATATCGGTTTGCTGTTGGACGTTGTTGACGAAGCGAACGACCTTCTGAACGGTTTCGTCTTTGAGCCACTTCTTCATGATCGCGAGGTGTTCTTTGCCGCCGACGCGCGCGAGTGTCGTCAATGCGTACATGCGGTAATAGCCCGTTGCGCCCTTGAGTTCTAGCACTTTCTCGGCATACTTCGCGATCGGTGCCTCTTTGAGGTTCAGGCTCGCGGCGAGCGACATCGTGCTGTACACCTCGTACATTTCCGTGCGCGAGTCCATCCAGCGGATCAACAGTTTGCGTGCCGGTGCCCCGTTCTTTTCGTCGGTGATTGCCGTGCGGATGTTCGGAAGGTTCAGCGCGTTGGTGACGACGTAGTAATACTGGCGTTCGGTCGTGACGCCATCGTACGATTCCGCGAATAGCAGCGTTACGACATCGGCGAGCGTGGCAGGGGTTCGTTGTCCTTGCGGCGAATATCGCATCGTCGTGTTGTAAAGGTCGATGCGTCGCGTGAGGACTCGCTTCGCGAACTCTTCCTTCGATAGTTTCGTGGCCGCGAGTAAGCTCGCATTGAGCTTATTTTTCCAGAGTTCCGCGAACAGTTCGCGCGCTCCCGTCGTGTTGCCGGTAATCTCCTGAAACTTGTTCCAGCCAGGCAAATCGTGCGCGAACTTACCCTCTTTGTCGGCGAGAAACGCTTTCAGCCGCGCGATCAGGTCCGCGGCCTCGATCGTCGGCTTGAGCATTTCGCAGCGTTCGCGAATCTCGGGTTCGGACGTCTCGTCGATCGTGGCTTCGATGACGCCTAATGCGACGCGGCCCATCTTGAAGAGTTCGCGCGTGGCCTCGTCGCGTTCCCGATAGACGGGGCTGCCCAACTCGAGCACCAATTGTTTGGCACGCGCGATCTGCTCCGGCGTCGGCGCAAGGCTCGCCGGGTTCGGGTCGTCGGCCATCGCAACGGCGACGAACAGGAATATCGCGAGGAACGACACAGCCGCGAGACGAATCATGGCGGCCACTCCGTAGGGCAAATGAGGTATCGGAATCATCCCTTTACAATAGGGCACGCCGCCGTAATGACGCAACCCAAATCGCTCTACGGCTTCGCCGTTTCGAGCAACCACTCCACTGCGCGTTCGTCGCTGAGTTTAGACTTCACGCGGGTCGTGCCACTTTCGACAATCTCTTTCGGCAAGTTGTGCGCGAATAACAGCGGCCCGCACAACTCGACGTACGTTTTCAACCCGCCATACTTGCTCGCACCGGGGAGTAGCATCGGATCGTCGATCGTTTGGATCGCGTCGAATGAAAACTGATTGAGATCGCAGACGGTCTTCGACACAGCATCGCCCGCCAAGAGTTTCGCGAACGGGGCGAGTGGGCCGAATTCGCCGCAAGCGATCAAGTGAATCGTCTTCGATTTCAAGATCGTCTGGCCGAATGCCACTCCCGTCAGGATGTCGTGAACCCGATTCGCGAACAGGCTGCGGTTGTAGCCGAGCGTGTAGCCCGCGAACTTGGGATCGACGGCGTATGGCTTGCTAAATGCTTGCTCGCCGGTGCCGAGCAAGTCCAATGCAACGACCGCGTAGCCTGCATCGACGAGCGATTTGACGGGTGCGACGAGCGAATCGCCATTGAGTAACGATGCCTTGCCCTTGGGGTGAATCCAGATTACACATTTCTCCGCCGCCTTCGGGCCATACACTCCCGCGAACGGCACGGCATCGCGTTCATTTTCCCGGCCGATTACCGCACGGTGCATCGTGAACCCTTCGTGCTTCGATTCGAGCGGCCCTTTGCGGATGGCAATTTTTGTGGGAAGATCGCTCGCGATCATCGCTCGAATCGCGGGTAGCACGACTTCGCGCGACTTGAGTTTTGCGTCTTCCGTCGCTTCGGTCGTCCAGCGTTGTCGTAACGCCGTCGCGTTCATTTCGTCTTGCGGTCGCGGGTGGGTCGCATCGTAAACCGAGAGATCCTTCGGCAGAATCGGCACGAAGGGGGTTTCCTCGATCACTTCGGTTCGCCCCATCAGGTGCTTCACGATCCACGAATACATGTACTCGCGGGCGGGCTGGTTGTAGTTGTGCGGGTACTGGGGCCAGAGTTTCGCAGCGACGTTCTCTTCCTTGCCGTATAGGCCGTAGAGCTTCTTCAACTCGGGCAGCCCGTAACCGTCTTTCAGGAATTGCATCGTCCAATCGTCGGCACACGACATCGCCATCGGCTTCGGTGCGAACAGTGCCGCGACTTCGACGTTGTCCGTGTGCGTCCGCAACAGCGAGCAATTCTCGCAGACGCAACCGCCTTGCATCGTCGTCGATACCATCACCGCTGGGAACGCGACGACAGGGCGTGGGTCGAGTGCGCACAGTATGAATGTCTGCGTGCCGCCGCCGGATTGACCCGTGACGCCGATCTTCTTCGCGTCCACATCGGGCAGGCTTTCGAGGAAGTCGTACGCTCGGAAGCTATTCCACGTTTGTAGGCCCATCGCGTTCTGCGACCACAACTCCGCTTTAACGTCTTTGAAGCCTTCCGCATGTGGGATCGCCAAACTATCCGCGTTGCCGACCATGTCGTAATGGAAGACGACGAACCCGAGCCGCGCGAGCATCGCACACTTGGCTTGCAGGTGATACTTCGCCGCTTCGGGCGTCGATTCGGCTTTCGACTTCAATAGTTCGGGAATGCTGGCGTCGGGAGTCTCGCAGAAACGCCCATTCTTGTTGTGCCCGTGCGGCGCTAACACGGCAGGGCGTTTCTCTCCCTCAGCGAGTGGCGTTGCAGGTCGGTACAGATTCCCACTGACGTAATGGCCCGGCTGGCTGGCGAAGTAGACCTTCTCAACGGTGTAACCCTTGCGCTCGATCTTGCCGTGGATCACCGCGTTCAGCGGCGTGCGTTTCGGCAACGGCCACAACCCCATCGCCACCAGAAGTTGTTCGCGAAGTGCCTTGCTGCGTGCTTCCCATTCGGCCAACGTCTTCGGCACGACGAACGTGTGATAACTGTTGAGCGTGCGAACGGTACCGATGCGCGCGTCGGTCGATTTGTCGGTTCCCGTATAGATTCGCGTCGAATCCTCGGCAGATGCCATAGGGGTCGCAAGACTGCCAACGGCGAGAGCCGTCGAACCGGAAATCATCTGGCGGCGGGTAAACATGCGTCTCTCCATCGAATCGGGCGGGTTCACAGAGGGTAAAGCCTTTGCCGCGACGGGTCAACCGTTTCTTGCGAAGTTCGCATCGCGAGTGAAACCGAATCCAGCTTGGGTTACGCGAGTGATTTAGTATGGTAATTAAGGGATGGTTCAAACCTAGGTAGCGTTTTCGTTTCTTTCCTATTCTGGTAGCCGCAGGTCTTCAGCCTGCGTGTCTTCCACCGGCAACGACGGAGGGTCGTGGTGAGTCTTCGAAACACGACGTTTTCTGCGCCCGGAACGAACGCATTGTGCGGATTGCGTCGCGTCTCGCAGACTCGCCACGACTGGTTTTTGAAGGTATTTGCCCCCGCGCAGGCTAAAGACCTGCGGCTACCGGAGAATGAAGAACGAAGGACGCCCGGTACCCAAAAATACCTCGTTTTGAACCACGCCGTTAATTCCAATTGCATGAGAATTGGCACGCATCCGAGGGCTGTTTTATGCTGACTGCAGAAGGTTGTGCGGCACGACGGCAACGCCTCGTCAAGAAGCTCAAGCCGACCGGGCCGCTGTTACTCGGCGACGCGTTGCACCTGCGTTACCTCGCGAATTTCCACGTCGACCCGTTCAGCCTCGGTGCCGACTTCGGCGGACTATTGCTGATTCAGCCCGATGGCGAAGCGAAACTGTACCACGACCATCGATTGCCGAAGTCGGTCGATGCGAGCCACGTCGAAGAACGGATCCCGCTGAAGTGGTACGACGGTCAATCGCCCGGCCAAGGTTCGCGTCGACTCGTGTTGCGGCAAGTCGTCGAGATGGCCGGTACCGACGGGCGAATTCACGATGCGCTGAACGACTCGATGTCGATACAGGTGATCGGTGCGATCAGCGAAATGCGCCGTGCGAAAGACGACGACGAAATCGGTACGATCCAGACCTGTTGCCGTGCCGCAGAAGCCGGGCACGCCTGGGCACGAACGAACGTGAAGCCGGGCATGACCGAACTCGATGTCTATTCGAGTATCTTCAAAGTTTGCACGGAATACGCGCAGCAACCGGTCATCGTGTACGGCGATTTTGCCGTGTCTCCGGGGATGGCTAAACGCGGCGGCATGGCGACAAATCGCGAGATCTTACCCGGCGAAATGCTCATCCTCGATTACTCGGTGATTCTCTCCGGTTATCGCTGCGATTTCACGAATACACTCGTCGTCGGGGCCGACCCGAAACCCGAACAGCAACGCTTGTTCGATCTTTGTGTCAGTGCGATGTCAGCGGGGGAACGCCACCTGCGTGCGGGCGTCCACGGTCGGGAGATTTACAATGCCGTGCGCGATGTATTCAAGGAAGCGGGCGTCGCGGATTCGTTCCCGCATCATGCCGGCCACGGGATCGGCCTCAGCCACCTCGAACCGCCATTTTTGGTGAAGCAATCGCTCGAAACATTAGTCACCGGCGACGTCGTCACGCTCGAACCTGGTCTGTACGTCGATGGCATCGGCGGCGTCCGCATCGAACACAATTACCTCATCACCGAGACCGGCTACGAGCGACTGAGCCAGCACACGCTTTCGTTGACGTGATGTAACATTAATCATTTGCCAATTTGAATCGCGATGCCTTTGAAGTGGATCTCTGCACCTTCGGACTGTAACGCGATGCGGCCCTTTTTCAGGCTGCCGCCCGTTGCCTCGTTGGCCTTGGTGCCGTTGATGGTGAACGTCATCGCGCCGTCTTTGCAAGTGATCTCGATGTCGTTCCATTCTCCGAACGGCTTCTCGATTGGCTTGTCTTTATCGATGCGAAAGAAGCGGCGACCATCCTTGTTTGCGGTGTCTTTTCGCGAAGCTTCGACGTCAATTTTTGGATAGACGCGGTCTTTGTCTGCATTCAGCCAGAGGTCGCCGGCGGTGCCCGATTTCAGTTGTGCCTCGATGCTGTGCGGCCAAACGGCATCGGGACCATTCACGTGAAGCAGTACGCCGCTGTTGCCCGCTTTGGCAGTGGCCGGGTAACGCCACTGAAGGCGCAGCGTGTAATTTTCGTACTCCGCTTCCGTCGCGATAAAGCCATTCGGCTTACCCGTGCAAACGATCGTGCCATCGACGATCGACCACGTTTTCTTCGGGTCGGGCGTCGCGTCGTCTTTCGTGGGGCGAAGGTACGTCGTCCATCCGGTCAGGTCTTTGCCGTTGAAGAGCGGTTTCACAGGTGCGGTGTCCGCCGCCACCACGCAGGATGTGAAACTGAGGAACGCGATGAGGATGCAAATCGAACGCATTGCGGCACCGGTGTACGCGAATAAAGGGATTGCAGAAATGATACGAACCGCACAGCTTGGGCGCTCTGCGGTGGTGTCAGTCGCTTCGATTCGCAAAGCCTACGCGTCGCGGCGAATTCGGGTACGACCTTTTCTCTTTTGCAATCGCGACGCGGAACGATTACACTAAATTCAGATTCTACATAATGTCGGAGCGCGATCATGATCGGACTCGATGCCTGCGATGGTCCTTCGCGTCGCAGTTTCCTGCAAGCGGGTATGCTCGCGCCGCTCGGCCTGTCGATTGGCGGGGCGTTGGCGGCGAAGGAAACCGCGAAAGACACCGACACGAACTGCATCATGCTGATGCTCGTCGGTGGGCCGAGTCAACTCGATACATTCGACATGAAGCCGAACGCACCGGCAGAGGTTCGCGGGCCGTTCAAGCCGATTCCCACGAAGGCGTCGGGCGTGCAGATCAGCGAAATTTTCCCGCTTACGGCACAACATACCGACAAATTCTCCGTGCTGCGTTCGGTCTATCACACGGCCACCGCCGTCCACGACACCGGCTACCAGATGATGCAAACGGGGCGGTTGTTCACCGGCGGTATCGAACACCCGCACGTCGGTTGTACGCTCGGTTACCTTAAGGGTGGCCGCGGCGAACTCCCCGCACACGTGCTGATTCCGAAGCCGATCGGCCGAACCGGTGGCAACCTGCCGCACGGCCACACGGCGGGGTACCTCGGGAAGATGCACGACCCGTTCATTCTGAATGCGGACCCTTCGACGCCGAACTTCAAAGTCCCGGACTTGTTGCCGCCCGAGTATCTGTCGGCGAACCGGGCCGAACGCCGTCAGAAGCTGCGCGATGCGGTCGAATCGTCGATGAGCACGTTCGAGAACAGCGCCGCCGCCAAGCAGATGGACGATAACTTCAAGCTCGCCTACAAGCTGATGTCGTCGGCCAA
>JAYSKW010000881.1:0-2406 GCA_043726085.1 Limnoglobus sp. | reverse complement strand
CTATTCGCGGTGCCTCGTCGAGTCTCTGGCCGACGTCGAACGCGAATCGACCGCCCCTGTCGGTTGGCGGGCGCTCTTCCGTGGCGGCGTAACGCTGTTGGCAAACTACCTGCCGGAATGCGTATTGCTCGCAACGATTTCGCTGTTGATGTGGCGATTCTTCGTCGAAGATTTCACGCCGTCGTTCTTCCACATTCTGTTGCCGGTGTACATCACGCTCGGTGTGCTGGTGGCATTACACATCCTGATTACGTTCGCGTTCCCCGTCAGCTGGCCCGCGATTCGCGATGCGTTTCAGGCGAAGTTACAAGGCAAACTGACGGCAGAGTTCGAGGCGGGTTACCTGCCCGTGCCGCACGAAGTGGCCGCAACGATTCGCGAAGAACGTACGGAAGTGGCGAAGATGGCCGAGGAGATTCGCACCGTCGCCGAGTGGCTGAACGAACGCGAGACCGCATCGCACGTCGGCGACTTGTACGGCAAGTAGCATCCATGCACAAACCCTCAAAATCGGACGTAAGTCGTTGGTGGGTTAGGTTGGTTCCGAAATTCGGGAGTGAGTTTGGGGAGGGGTGGGTGGGTAGGCGCTGGAGTCACTTTTCCGGCTATCCTAACCGCTAATTTCGCGGCCGAACCCGTGGCGTCGAATCGCGATCCGGGAGTACGTCGGGTATCGGTGGCAGTCGAGCGCGATCCGGAGCTTCCAGGCGTTCTTCGCGGCCGCGATCGTCCGGTAGCCGTGCCCGACTCGGCGACACGCAGTCGAGCAAATTCGCAACGGGTGCGGTACTGCAACCGATTGCACAGAACGGAATGACGATCGCCAGCGCACGCAGTCTCATCGGGTTCCCTCGTTCGATGGTGCGATAACAACCCTCGAGAATCGTGCAACCCCAACATGACGCACGTCGATACTCTGATCATCGGTGGCGGCCTTGCCGGTACGACGCTGGCGTGGTCGCTCATGCAACGCGGCCAGCGCGTGGCCATCGTCGATCGCGGCACGAAACGCTCGTCGTCGATCATCGCCGCCGGTTTGATGACGCCGATCACCGGCAAGCGACTCGCGCTCAGTTGGCGCTGGCCCGAACTCCGCCCGTTCGCAGGATATTTCTATCGCACCATCGAAACCGCAACGCAGACAGCGTTCTTCCACGAGCGCGGCATGGTACGGCTGTTTCGCAACGAACGCGAGTGTGCTGTATTCGCCAACCGCGTCGATGCCGAATTTCGCGGCCTCGTGCAACAACCCGAACCGCTGGTAAACGCACATGAGTTCGCGAACGCACTCGGCGGCTTCGCGATGCCAACCGCGGCACAACTCGATGTAAAAGCCTATCTCGACTGTTCGCGACGCGCATTCCGCGAAGCGGGAATGTTGCACGAAGTGGAAATCGATCTCGCGATGGACATCGTACCGTCAGCCGACCGCGTGATCTGCCAGCCGTTGAATCTCGAAGCTCGCGCGGCGATCTTTTGCTTGGGGTATCACCCCGAGCCGAACCCATGGTTTCCGTCGTTGCCATTCAATTCTGCGAAGGGCGAGATACTGACGCTGCGGATTCCGGAGCTTCGCGAGAAGCGAATTATTAACCGTGGCGTCTGGCTGGCATCGCTCGACGGCGAGTTGTTTCGTGCCGGTTCGACTTACGAGCGAGAACAACTCGATGGCGAACCAACTGAGCGCGGTCGAACGGAAATCGAATCGCGACTTCGCGAGTTTCTGCGGTTGCCGTTCGAGGTGATCGATCACGCGGCGGCAGTTCGACCGATCATTCGCGAAAGCCGCCCCGTCCTCGGCTTCCACGCCGACCATCCGCGAATCGGCATCTTCAACGGCCTCGGCTCGAAGGGTTCGCTGCTCGCGCCGTTCTTCGCCGCACAACTTGCGGATGCGCTAAGCGGGACCGGCTAGATCGACCCCGACGTTCGCGCGTAACGTGGCGAACATTTCTTCTGTCGTTGTTGCCCGTTTCACTGCGCCGAATCCAGTGAATGTGCCGAACGAAGCCGCCATGTTCAGCCACTGTTTCAGGCGGCGTATCATCCGTCCGGCATCGACGCCCTGATAGTGTTGCGTCCAGCGGATGAGCCGTTCCAACTGCGTCGGCCAGTCGAACGATTGTGGTGCTTGCGTCGGGATTAAGCCGAGTTCGATCGCCATTTGTTGCGCCAGCAGCGGGTTCGCCACAGCCCCGCGGCCCAGCATGAAATGCGTGCAACCCGTCTCGTCGCGGCACTGCCGAAACCGCTCGATCGACCAGATATCGCCGTTCGCAATCACCGGAATCCCGAGGCGTTCGCGGACCTGCCCGATGCTCGGCCAGTAGACCGGCGGGGCATAACCGGCCATCCGCGTTCGCGCATGTATCGTCAGCCACGATGCCCCGCCTTCTGCGGCCATCG